>CAKZYI010000626.1 GCA_937884735.1 uncultured Pleurocapsa sp. | reverse complement strand
TTTAGCGCTATTTTAGTTTTTCTCTCTGCACCTTTGCCTTGTATAACAATAATTTTATGATCTCGCTCGACTAAATCTTGAAGAGTTGCGAGCGCTTTTTGTCTACCTAAAAAATTACTATCTTCCAAAACACCCAAATTTGTGGAATCAGCTATATTACCAGCCGCATCGCTTTTTCGATTATCCCAAGACTGCAGCTCTAGCTTGCTCAAACTGCGAAAATTACTCTTGGTAACTTTTTTTTCCCAACTTATTGATAATAGCTTCCATAACAATGAGCCTGTGTCTTTGGCATGTCCTTCTGTACATCCATATTCATCAGCAATTTCATGATATTTCTTACCATGCCAAACTTTGACAATAACAGCTTGTTGAAGATCGCTAAGATGTCTTTGGGTTTGATCGTAAACAGCTTTGTTTACCAAAGTTAATACTGCTTCAACATCCATAATTCAAGCTAATTTTTTATTACAAGAAAAGTGATTTTCAGCCTGGTCAGTTCACAACAAAATTCAAGCTCAATACGACTATACAAAAAAAATATAGATTTCAGTTTTTCTTGAGCAAGTCTTTTATAAATCAATAAACAGCTAACACACAACAGTTTGAGAGTTTTTAAGTTTGGTCATGTTACTTTGAAGTGATAATTTTCATCTCCTATTGCCGCTTTTATATTATGAAAAAACACGATTATTAAGTAGTCTCTCTCAACTGATTTTTAAATTTTTAGGATATGCTGGTGAAGAAAAAGCTGGAAAGCAAGTTATTTACAACTAAGGCTTCAGCTATAAAGAAGTAAACACTTCTTGAAAACATACTTGTCTGACAGAGCTTCATAGGTATTTTGAATGAGCTATTGCCTAAATCCATCCTGTCCTAAACCAGTCAATCACCCCAAGGCAAAATTGTGCAAGGCTTGTGGTAACAAGCTGCTATTACATGGTCGTTATCACTTAGTAAAAGGTCTTGGTAAAGGCGGTTTTGGAGCTACTTTTTTGGCAGCCGATCTTGCTCTGCCTGGAAAGCCTTTATGCGTGATCAAGCAGTTACGCCCTAACACAGATAATCCTAACTTCTTGTCGATGGCAAGAGAGTTATTTGAACGAGAAGCCAAAACTTTAGGTAGAGTAGGGAATCATCCCCAAATACCTAGATTATTAGATTATTTTGAAGACAAAGAGCAATTTTATTTGATTCAAGAATTTGTTAAAGGTAATAATCTTCAACAAGAAGTCAAAAAACAAGGAGTTCTTAACGAAGCAAAAGCCAAGCAAGTACTTAAAGAAGTTTTGGTAATCTTGAAAGATATTCACGCTCAAAAGGTTATCCATCGCGATATTAAACCTGCCAATATCATTCGTCGTGAAATAGACAATAAGCTAGTTTTAATTGACTTTGGTGTAGTTAAAAACCAAGTCAATTCCATTGGAGCAGGAGGTTCCAATCAAACAGCTTTTACGGCTTTTGCGGTGGGTACCCCTGGATTTGCTCCCCCCGAACAATTAGCAATGCGTCCTGTGTATGCTAGTGATGTTTATGCTTTGGGAGTCACCTGTATGTATTTAATGACAGGAAAAGCACCCAAAAACATGGATTGCGATCCGATTACAGGAGATATTGATTGGTTCAAATATGCAAAAGTAAGCGATAGCTTCGCACAAATACTCACGACTATGCTAGAAGTAGCGGTTAAGAGTCGCTATAAAACGGCGGAAGAAGCTTTAGGAGCATTGGATATTGAGAATCATGTCGATAGCTTATCAGAAAGTATGTTGAGCTTCCCTAGTTTAGCTGAAGATCCCAATACTTCGATTTCTAATAGAAGTAGTGCCAGGTCGTCTCGTCGCAACACAGCCTCTAACTCGAGAATGTCACGTAATGGGAGCAGAAGCACTTCTACTTCTAGACATTCTCGGCATAGTTCTAGAGGAACTAGCATTGGTCGTAATACTTCAACTTCAGTAAGTAGAGTCCCTCAAGCTCCTACTAAACCAGTCAAGGTTTCTGCTGAAGAAATGTTAAAGTCCTATGCTTCTGGAAGAAAAGACTTTGGCATGAAAGATATTAGCATGCAAGATTTGCAGAAAGCTGAATTGTCTGAATCAAAATTTCACAATTCTAAATTGGTAAGAACCAATTTGCAAAGCGCAGACTTGAGCAAAAATAATTTTGTTAATTGTGATATGCGTCAGGCGATGTTGCGTAATGCGGACTTGAGTAAATCTATTTTCAAATCTTGCAACATGGAAGGGATTGATTTGCGTGGGGCAAACCTAAAAGACTCCAGCTTTAAAAATGTCAAGCTAAAAGGAGCAAACTTTTGTGGTACCAATTTAAAGGGTTCTAACTTAACTAAAGAGCAAGTAGAAGAGGTGAAAACTAATTGGATGACTGTAATGCCTAGTGGGAAAAGAGGATTTTGGTAATAGAGAATAATGAATAAATTAATACATTGATTATTCATTATTCGTTTACTTTAGCCAATTCCAGGGATGAATTTTAGCTTTTTCGTGGCTTTGTCTGCAATTTGAGAATAACTCAACTCGCCACAAAGAATCTTGCCCATTAGTTTGCCCGCGCTAGGGCGTTTTACTCCCATTTTGTAGGCAATTTTGGGAGCTTTGAAGAACAAACCAGCTAGGAAATCTGCTTTTGCTAGGTTTTCTCCCCATTCTTGATTAACAGTATCGCTGTAGCTAGACAAAGCATTAGCATCTCCTGCGATCGCATTACTAATGGCTGTTGCTGCTTGAACTCCTGTATACATAGCAGGGCGAATACCTTCTCCAATCAAAGGATCTACCATTCCTGCTGCCTCTCCTACCAATAAAGCGCGATCGCTATGTAAAGGGTTATTTCCTTGCCATAAATTTAGGGGATGCTCTTGATATTCTCCTTGATTGGGATCGAGGTTAAATAGTTCAGCATATTTGTAAAGCTGTTTTTTTAGCTCGTCTGCTTTTCCTTTGGAATTACGGACGTATGCGGCACTAAAAGAATAGCCGTCTGCTTTGGGAAAACACCACATAA
>CAKZYI010000625.1 GCA_937884735.1 uncultured Pleurocapsa sp. | reverse complement strand
ACAATCGATCCTAAAGATGCTTCTCCACGAACGTAATCTAGCCCGTCTACTTCTGGGGCAAACTGTATAGATCGTCCAATTAATTCGCCAGAGCGGGGGTTCTCTTGTTCAACCAATACTTCCAGTTTCTTGCCTACTAAAGCTCTATTCTGAGCAGCTGCAATAGGCTGCTGAATCTGCATCAAAACATCTCGACGATGATTAGCTTTTTCTGGATCGACTTGGTTTTCTAGATCATGAGCAGGTGTTCCTTCTTCTGGGGAAAAAGTAAATACTCCCACGTGATTAAACTGATGACGTTGGACGAATTCTACTAAATGTTGAAAATGTTCCTCTGTTTCTCCAGGAAAGCCCACTATAAATGTAGTTCTCAAAACTGCTTCTGGCAATTCTTGTTTGATTCGCTCAATGATGCCATCATTTACCCTTCCCTGCCAAGGGCGATTCATTGCCCGCAGTATTTCTGGATGGGAATGTTGTAGGGGTAAATCCAAGTAGGGAAGGACGTTGGATGTATCACGAATAGCTGCAATCACTTTGGAGGTTAGTCCAGTAGGATAAGCATAATGAATTCTGATCCAAGGAACATCAACTTTCCCCAGTTCGATTAAAAGTTCTGCCAGCATGGGTTTGCCATACAGATCCATTCCATAGTTGGTAGTAATCTGGGAGATTAGGATAATTTCCTTAACACCTTGAGACGCCAAGGTAGTTGCTTCGGCTACAATAGACTCGATGGAACGCGATCGCTGGTTTCCTCTAAGATGAGGAATAATACAAAAAGCACAGCGATAGTCACAACCTTCTGCAACTCTTAAATATGCTACTCCTTCAGTCGTAGTACGATAACGGGGAATGGTTTCGTCGGCTATAAAGACAGGTTCTTCGGTGATTTCTTCCACCCTTTCTCCTGTCTCAGTTCTTTCGATTACATTGACTATTTTATTGTAATCACTACTACCTACTACTGCGACAGCTTCAGGCAACTCTTCTAGTAATTCACCTTTAAAGTGCTGTGCCATACAGCCAGTAATAACGATTTTCTTATTGGCTTCGGCTAGTTCAACCAAAGTACGAACCGACTCTTCTCTCGCCTCTTGAATAAAACTACAAGTGTTGACGATTACATAATCGGCTAATTCTTCGTTGGAGTCTACTTGATAACCTGCTTGAGCTAGTAAGCCCAGCATATGTTCTGAATCTATACGGTTTTTTTCACATCCCAAATGGGACATGGCTATGGTTGGCTTATTTGCCATTCTTTATCCTAAATTTAAAAGACCAATACAAAGGTTGTTATAAGTTTGTATTTTTTAGTCAGACTCGCTTGCCTTGTTTGTTTGGAGCGTTTACCCCTGGTCTTTAACAGCTATATGACAATGGATATAAATATTATTTAGACCAACTGTTGGATTATACTCCCTAGTTTCGCGGCGGAGCAGGAGCTAACCAGACAGTTTTTTCCGCAAAACTATTAATTATTCAAGACACCATTTCTGACGGGTTTTGAACTTTTGGCTATACATATCTGCTGGGATACGTAAATAACCTTTTCGTTAAAATATATTAACAGATAAAATCCTCGGTGGGAATTAATCATTAGTAAAATTACAGGATTTGCCCGAGAAATATGTTTAATAACAGACTTGAGATGAGTATGTACAGTATTAAGCTTTGTCTGAGATAATAATAACTTTTGAACAGGAGAAATAAACCGCGTGGTGGAGTCAGCGTGATATTAAAACATATTTTTAAAACGGATAATCCCGTAATTGGCGTGGTTCATCTATCCCCTTTGCCTACCTCTCCACGTTGGAAAGGCAAGCTAAAGGAGGTGATTGCAAGAGCAGAACAAGAAGCCACAGCCTTATCTGCTGGTGGTGTAGATGCCATTATTATTGAAAACTTTTTTGATGCTCCCTTTGCTAAGGATTGTGTCGATCCTGCCATAGTAAGTGCTATGACTTTAATTGTCGATCGCCTCAAAGGAATGGTCATGTTACCAATTGGGATCAATGTTCTGCGTAATGATGCTCGCAGTGCTATGGCGATCGCAACTTGCACGGAAGTTGATTTTATTCGCGTCAATGTCTTGACGGGAGTTATGGCTACGGATCAAGGATTAATTGAGGGTAAAGCCCATGAGTTGCTTCGATATCGCCGAGAACTAGGTTCAAAGGTGGCAATCCTAGCTGATGTATTGGTCAAACACGCTCGTCCTTTGGGAACGCCTAACTTAACAGTGGCAGTTCAAGATACAATCGAACGAGGTCTAGCCGACGGTGTAATTCTTTCAGGTTGGGCAACAGGAAGTCCTCCTACTCAAGAAGATTTGGAATTGGCATCAGCAGCAGCAGGAAAAACCCCTGTGTTTATTGGTAGTGGGGCAAATTGGGAAAATATTGCGAATCTAATGCAGGCTGCTGATGGTGTAATTGTTTCTAGTTCTCTTAAACGCTATGGCAACATTAATGAAACAATCGATCCCATCAGAGTGTCTCAGTTCGTAGAGGCAGCTAAAACTGCTCCCAAAAAAGCTGAGAAAGTAGAATCCAATAGGTCTGTCAAACAATTTTAGTAGTTTAAAACTAAGCTCAATATCAACACAGGCTATAATTTGGACAACAAATAATTAACCATTTGTCTATATTAAGTAGATTTTAAGCAAAAACTCATTCTAAATTTAGGGACACTTCTATACTTAGTGATGGGAACTAAAATATCTGCTTTTTGAATAGAAAAAATACACTGATTGATCCTTAAGTTATGCGCCGTAGACGTTCTTTACCCTGGATATACCGCTGGTCACGACCTATCATTGGCGCGATCGCCATTGCGGGAGCAGTTTTGACTGCTTATTTAACAGTTACTAAATTAACTGGGAGTGGCCCAGCTTGTTCTATTGAGGCATCTGCTGGTGCTGGCTGTAGTGGAGTACTTGATAGTGCCTATGCAACTGTGTTTGGTCTGCCATTAAGTCTATTTGGCTGTCTAGCATATATTGCCATGGCTGCTTTCGCTCTTGTTCCTTTTGCAGTAGATCGAGATAAACAAAAAAATCTTAAAAAACAGCTAGAAAATTACACCTGGTGGTTATTACTCGCTGGTAGTATCGCGATGGCGGTGTTTAGTGGCTACTTGATGTATGTTTTGGCTACTGAATTGAAAACACTGTGTCCGTACTGTATTGGTTCAGCTTTATTTTCTTTGAGTCTGTTGGTTTTTACCCTCACTGGTAGAGACTGGGAAGATCTTGGACAGATAGTGTTTACAGGTTTGATTGTTGGTTTGCTTACGATAGTAGTTACTCTTGGCATTTACTCTAACGTTAATTCCCCTATTGCCAACGCCAATAGCGTAGAAGAAGTAGCAGATGTCGATGGCTTAATTCCTATTCCTGAGCCTGTCGGACAACCTACCCCACCCAAAGGTTGGGATATTACTACGACTTCTGGAGAAGCAGAAATAGCGTTAGCAAAACATCTAACTGATACTGGCGCGAAAAAATATGGTGCGTTTTGGTGCCCTCACTGCTACGAGCAAAAGCAGTTATTTGGCGAAGAAGCGTTTGGTGAAGTTAACTATCTTGAATGCGATCCCCAAGGCAAAAAACCTCAAAGAGAAGCTTGTTTAGCAGCAGGAATTCAATCTTTTCCTACCTGGGAAATTGACGGTAAATTCTATCCTGGAACAAAAACTTTGACGGAGTTAGCAGAATTATCTAAATATACGGGCAACTCTGAGTTTAAATACAAGCTATAAATTTATGGTTTTGGTGGGCAATTGGATTTATTCATAAGTATTATTAAATCGACTTTATTGCCCACCCTACAGCTGAATGCAATCGCGGTAAGAGCGATCGCATTTTAAGTTAGTAGCAAAACCCTTAGATCAAACTTTACTTCTGGTTTTTCGCTTACTATTGCGATCGCTAATAGAATCAAATTTTTCTACTTGCTCAGTCTTAGAAAATAAAGTGCCGTACATTAGTTTTGTAGTGTAGGCGATCGCCATCAGGGTCGTGATAAAGCCAATCACCGAAGCCACAATTTGCCTGGGATCGTTGTTGCCTGAGAGTAAATTAGTTCCTACCGATGCAAGGTATACATAGACAGATATAACAGGCAGCATAGCCAACCAGGAAACAAATATATATTGCCAAAAATTAATTCTGGTTAAGCTAAAGCCATAGTTAAGAACGTTAGAAGGTACGATCGGAGAAAGACGTGTCAGAAATACTATCTTCCAGCCTTTTTGGGCTACTGCTCGATCAAACTTACCCCAATGAGGTCGTTCTGCGATCCACTGATGAATTTTCTTTCGAGCAACAGTTCTACCCAAGGCATAACAAAGTGCTACGCTCAATGTATCGGAAAAAGATACTAAAATTAGACCAGGAACAAAACCGAAAAGACTACCAGCAGCTAAAAAAAGAAAAATTGCAGGTAAGCCAATCAGGGTTGCTAAAAGATAAATGCCAGTAAAAGCAGGGTAAGCCCAATAATAAAGGGAACTAAGCCAGTGGTGTGTTTGAAAAACACATTCTTGCCAATTAATCATAAGATATTACATAGGTAGCTGCTCAAACTTAGAGCTCAACAGAGATAAAGCAATAACTGAAAATTTTCAATATTGAAAACTAAAGAATTTAGAAATTAGTCATATAGATTGTCAACACTCGGAGTTTAGCTTAAGAATAGTAATTTCTCAACAGAGTTGTTTTGGTAAGTAGAATTCACAAGGTATTAAGACTAGTTTAAGCTTTCAGACAGTAAAAATACCTATGCCCTTGGAAATAAATTCACTTTCTACTGATAAACAAAAACAAAATTATCGCAATTATCAAGTTTAGGACGATTTAATTTTACCTCCAGGGTACACATACGATGTTCTGGCAACCTGGAAGGAAAAAATAAAGCAGGTATCCACAGAAAACTTAATTGATTTGGGATTTAGGACTAATTTCAGTTGAGCGTAATACCAATGGTCAATGGGAGCGGACATATTTTGATGCTGACAGGCGAGTAACAGGAATTTCTGATCTAGACCAACCATAAGGCATTTTTAAGTCTACTGGGGCTGCTGTGGCGGTGTTTAGTAAACCTAATAAATGAGATACGAAGATGATTTAGATGATCGCATTATCGATACGTTTTAAAATTGTTTGGCACGAACAACTCTTTGGGAACAGTTTTAAGCGCAGAAGAAAATTATCAAAATCAAGTACCAAAAATATTTATGGCAAATGATTTGTCTTTAGCACCTCCTGCCAATCCTGAAGATTATGACACTAAGCATACTTCACTCAAAAGGTATCGCCATGAGGATTTTGTGTGAGGGCGGTGACTCACCAGAAACTAGCGATGTATTCAGAATGAGATTGCCGTGGCGGACATTTATGTAGGTTTGAATACTGACAAACTAAGTATTGCAATACGGATTTATATTAGGACACTTATTACTCATTACTTATTACTTACGAGCAATCAAACAAACTTGTCCTGTCTTAACCTCATACGGCTATACTTAAGTAATTAATTTTGCATAATTACTTAATTATCTATAGTTCTCCATTTTCTCGATTGGAATCTCCCAAAAAGTTTTGAGAAATAGACCAAGCAGTGTTGATCAACTGCATTGCCATTTCTGAACCGTCTAAATCTGGATGATATTTAAAGCCCATTTTGCGATAAGAAGGACGACCAAAAGCAATAAATGCTACTGCGTACCAAATTAAGTCCAAACCATCGATGATGTAATTTTGATAAGTTTTGTATTCTTCTAAATAGCCTGCGACAAGCTCTTGATAAATTTTTTCGGCATTGGGCAAGGCTGCTTTAATCTCATCAATGGTAATGGAATATTTTCTGAAACTATTGCGATCGCTTGATTGTTGAAGATCTAGATCGTCTTGTAAAAACTCAGATTCTGATTGACTAACTTCGAGGGAAGATATTGGCTTGTCTGTAGAAATGTCGGTAGAGATCGATTTTTTGTTTTCGACTGAGGTATTGGACACAGAAGAATACAAAGTATTTAACAAGTCCTGATTGTCTTGGCATTCAGTATGTAGTTCTAAAAACTCTTGGGATAAATTGGCAATACGCTCTAATTTATCCAATTTTGGTCTTAACTCTTCTGCTTGGGTATAGAGTCTAAGAGCCTCTTGATCCAATTGATTGCGCTGTTGATTTTGTTGTTGGAGTTCTTGTTCTAACTCCACTATACGCTGATTAATTTTAGCTTGTTCTTGTTGGTTTGCTTGTTCTTGTAACTCAATCTCTTTCAACTGAGACTTGATTTGAGTAACAGTCTCGATGATGTCCATGTCTTTTTTATAGATATTTTATAGATATATAGAGTAATAAATATATTTGAAGCAAATAAATCGAGAGATTAATTATTGAGCGGCAAGATTGCTTAGATCGAGACTAATAGTTGATTAAATATGTACTTCTACTCATCATTATCGATCTCGTCAATTAAGATAGCAACATTCTCAGCTTCTTCGTTATTACCTTCATTCTCATATAGTATCAAAGCCTGATTCAAAGCTGCGATCGCTTCAGACTTTCTATTTCTAGCTTTTAATGCTATGCCTAAGTTGCGATGTCCCAAAGGGTTATTGGGTTCAATTTCCGTTAAATTTCGGAAGGCAACTATAGCCTTAAAGTAGCTTTCTTGAGCTAAATATATTGTACCTATTCCTGCAATTGCTTCTGGATGTTTAGAACTAAGTTGCTCTGCTTGCTCATATTCCGTCAGAGCTGCATTAAGTTCTCCTTGTTGATATAGAGCATTGCCAGTTTGAATATATATCAAATGATTTCGAGGATTATTTTTTTTCGCTGTTTCCAATGTCTGTAAAGCTGCTTCAATATTTCCTTGGGTAATCAAAACATTGGCTAACTCTATTTGTAAATCAGCTAGTTGAGGATATTTTCTAATAACTGGGCGCAGGAGGTTAATTGCCTGCTGATAACGTTCTTGTTCGATTAATATACGAGATATTACTTGATAGGCTTGCTCGTTGTTGGGATCTAGAGCCAAAACAACTTTATATGCCGAGATTGCGCGGTCGTATTCTTTGGCTCGCAGCAAAACCACTCCCAAGCCCACATGATTTTGGAAGTTTAATTGCTCTTAATCGATCTCTTTTTCATAAGCTTCTGCTGCCTCTAGATGCTTTCCTTTTTTACCCAAACTATAGCCCAAAGCATAGTAAAGTTTGGGATTATTGGGAGTCAAAGCGATCGCCTGTTCGTAAGCTTCTGTTGCGGCATCGTATTCTTCTTTGAGAATATATACATAGCCTATTCCCGAAAAAATCTTAGGATTGACTCGATCTAAAATAGCAGCCTGTTCATAAGTTTCTAAAGCTTTATCATAATCTTTTGCCTGTACATATTGTCTTCCCCTCAAAAGCAAATTATTTAACTCTAATTGAGTAGTCTGAGCAATTCTAAAGCTGTTTCTTTCGGCTGAAACAGGAGTCTGAGAAACCATCAAAGCGACAAAGATTAGAGATGCCAAACTCAAAGATCTTATAAACATAAAATTCTATTATCAAAGATTGATTATCAAATAATAGTCGTTATTTTAATTTTTGCTAGGTAAATCCCTAACTAGTAATCATTAAAGCCAATTGCCCAACAATACATAAGGAGCCCAATAAAAAGGATGTTCGTATCCATGACGATGTAATAAAGATAACTGAGCCTGACGTACTGCATTAGCTTTAGTTAAATGCTTGTCTGATAGCTCATGATAAAAATTACTCATTAACTGGGTAGTGGCTTGATCGTTTACTGACCAAAGAGTAGCTAGAGTACTTCTGGCTCCTGCTCGGACAGCCATTCCTGCTAGCCCCAATGCTGCTCTTTTATCTCCTGTGGCTGTTTCACAAGCACTCAAAACTAATAGTTCGATCGCATCTTCTTGCTTGAAATTTCTAGTTTGTAGAATATTATCCAACTGATTAATGTTTAGTTTGTTGTCCCAAGCTAACAGAAAAGTATCTTCAATTGAAGAACTAAACTGCCCATGAGTAGCAATATGAACAATAGGATAGTTGGAGTATTGAATCTCTCGTTTTAAGGCTTGACCAGTGAATTTTTCATCAACCAAGACAACGCCATTAATTGTTTCTTCGATTTTATTCAATTCCGAATTAACGTAGTTGAGTGCAGAAAAACCTTGTCTGCTTTGGGTCAATCCCGCAGCGATGGTCTTTAATTTTACTTGTTTGATAGGGCGTGGTGCTAGTAGTTGTAAGCCAGGAGTAAGAGCTACATTATAGTTCTCGATTAAATATTGTCGACCATTATATAAAGCTCCCAAAGGAATATTGCGTAATGAGCCATCAGGGACAAATACTAAAGTTTCAATTTCGTTTTGAGTTAGATCTTTTAATGCTGGACGAATCAAAAGATCGTATAGTTGTTGTGCTGGAAGATAGAAATTACGACGACTACGAACTACAATACTGCGACGAAATTTTTCGATTATTGCCTCTAATTCATTGCGCTTTATATTAGCTCTGTAGTGTTGCAAAGGTTGATTGGGCAAACTTAAAATTACTTCTAAACGATCGCCCAAAATAATGGGGTAAATTACCGCAGCTTTGCGATCTAGACTATCAATATCCACTACTTGACTATCCAAGCAAGCTTCCCGAAAAAAGTTGTTCAACTCAGCTAGTTGCAAAGATTCTATTACTTCCCTCCCTCCCTCAAGATTTGCTTGGCTGATTTTTCCCTTGGAATCATCGCTTAAGAGTAAACTAACCAATTCACGATAAACTGGCTCAACTCCTTCTTGGAAAGAATACTGCACGTCAGGATCTACAGCCACTAAATCTTTACTCAAGGATTTTAATAACTCCACCGCACGGGAATAATGAGAAATTGCTTCTGGACGCTCTCCTAAAGCCTTGTTTATTCTGCCTGACTGCCATTGCCACAAATAGACAATTTCAGGTGCGTTTAGTTTTTGACCCAAAATCAAGGCTTTTTGAGTATAATTCTTTGCTTGATTCCAGTCCTTTAATTCTTCTCTAATTTGTCCTCGCAATCCCCAGCTATAGGATTGAGCTTTTTTATAATCAATTGTTTTTGCCTGTTCAATTGTTTCTGCCAGGAATTCATCGATAGTTGATAATTCAGGAATACTAGCCTTGCTATGTTTGGCTACAACAGCTTTGCGATTCAACTTGAATAAAGCATTAGCAAAGTTAACCCTTCTATCTATATTGGCTCTACTGTTGGGTAAGCGAGCAAATTCATTTTGAATAGACGTAAGTGATTTTTGACTATCCCGCCACTGGGGAGTTTCTAGCAATAAATTAACCACTGCCAAATTAATCCGTAAAGATAAATCGCTAACCAAACAATTAGAATCTTGAATACAGGTTTGAAAACCTTGGCGATAAATTTTCAAAGCCTGCTGTGGATTGCTTGTTTTGTAAGTATTACCCAGAGCAATTAGAGTTTTAACCTCTTCATTCGGATTATTTAGATTTGATATTACTTCTAGACTAGCTTTCAATACTTTTTGCGATCGCTTTACTTGTCCAACAAGACGCAAAATATCTCCATAACTCCTCAATCCTGTAGCTTTGATTAGAGAATCTGGTTGTTTAGTTAAATTCTCTTCTACTTTAGTTAAAGTATTTACCGCACGCCGATAAAATCCCAATTCCTTAAATGCACTGGCTTGGTTAATTGAAGCTCGAACAACGCCTAAATCATTTGAAGCCAATTGATAATTTATCTTTGCCCGCTCCCAAGATGCGATCGCCTGTTCTATTTTGCCCTGATTTAATTCTAAAATCCCCTGATTGTTAAATATTTGAGCCAAGATAGGGACTTTTTCTCCCGTACTTAGTTTAGAATCCTGATTTAGTAAATCTAAGCTTTTGACAATACTTTGATTAGCCTGTTGCCAATGATTTGCCTGACTGTAAGCCAAAGCCAAGTTACTCAATATTCTTCCTTGTCCCAAAATGTCTTGGGATTGAGTATAAATTTGATTAGCCTGTTGCCAAACACTTATTGCGCGATCGAATTGAGCCAAGGAATAGTAATATTTTCCCTGTTTTTCTAGTTCTGTAACATCTTCTGTCTGTATCGCTGCATCGACGGGAATTGTCGTAGCTACCACAGGAGAAATTGGATAAATATTGGCAAACAAACTTATCGATAATCCTAATACGACAAAAACTAGCCATAGTAAGCAACGCTGTCTGAATTTGGAGGACATAACAAGAGATAGATACAAAATTAAAATCGATTGCGATCAATCTAGTTTGCCCAATTTTTAGTTCAATCTAACGCTTTCTCCTAGAAGGAATCAGTCTTTTGGCTAATGAAAATATTTGTACAAAACAATTGTAGTTTTATAGTGACAGTTAATTAAGTGCCACTAATCAATCTTATTTACTACTGG
>CAKZYI010000624.1 GCA_937884735.1 uncultured Pleurocapsa sp. | reverse complement strand
TAAGTTGCAGGGTTTTTCTTTAAATGAAATATTGTTCTCTAACTTATTACTCTTAGAAAAGCTCGTAATTGCTTTGAGAGGCGACGCTAGTAACTCTATAAAGACTGGTTTATCGACTTCTGTTGAGTTAAGCTCATATGCGGTTTTTACGCCAAGACAGTAAGTAAAACCGTATAGATACCTATGTTGCCAATACAAGCAAACTTTTGTTACATTATTTTACATAAAGATAAATAAAACTTAACAAAGTGGAGGTCAGACATGACAACCCTATTAATTGCAGTATTCCTCATCGGTTGGACAGCAGCAGCAGTAATTGGTACACAAGCTTATTTCCGTGGCGAACAAACCAAGCCAATTCATGAGCGCAACTTAAAATCTGAATCTTTTGAACAGCTAGCAAAATCTTTTACAGGTAAAAATACCAACTACGGTGAGCGTATTCCTGCATTTGCACTAGACACCTATACTAGCAATACACTTTCTCAGAAATAGACGTTTTGACAAAATTTAGTTTTTAACTCAAAACAACCCTAGGAGCTAGACAGCGATACAGTTAGGTCGACAATATCTAACTCAACCGCAACCCAGCTTTCAGGGTTGTTTATTTTTGTGTATTCAGTATTTTAATCAGCGGAATTTAACTACGCCAAAAATTATTCAGCAGTAGCAAGCTCTGTACTGCCACGAGTGCGACGACGAGTTAAAGTGTTAAAGAGCATTACGCCGATCGCTTTAACTAAGTTACCTTCTAACTCTTGAAATAGTTTCATATTCATGCCAAAAGCATCGTTAGCTTCATCAACGATTTTTTCTGCAGTAGTTTCATCAACAGGCAACTCGTTCATTGCTTGACGATAATTATCTTTGAAAGCTTTTTCATCAGAGATATCTGCAAACTCATAAAAAGCTATTCCTTCCCCATCATTAAGATTCATTGCTCTTTGAGAGATTTTTTTAAGAATTTGTCCGCCAGACAAATCTCCCAAATAACGAGTGTAGCAGTGAGCTACAAGCAATTCTGGATTAGACTGTGCGATTTCTCTAATACGTGCAACATATTCTTTACCAGCTTTGGTATTTTTTGCTTCTCCGCGCCAGTTAGCACCGTAATAAAAATGTAAATCTTCTTCCAAACTCTGTTTGCGATTTAGCTCAGGAAAATAGATAGGAGCAACTAAAGGATGGTCTTTGAGTCGTTCCATTTCTTCTTCCATTGCAGAATATACAAAGTAAAGACTTGTAACTAATTTGCGATAGGATTTCTTTTCAACTACACCCTTGAGAAAACATTTAACGAAACCAACATTTTCTGCCATTGTGTGAGACTTTTTTGTCCCTTCACGCAACATTGTGGCTAAATTAACACTCATACTAAATTTCCTGCTTTTATGATTAATTTAATGGTCTATATATTTATGACAAAGATCTAAAAATCCACCTAGTCTATTAACCTAAACTGAATTAATGAGTATTGTTATTAAGAATTCTTACATAACAAGATAATGTGAAAAACTGCCAAAGTCTTTCAGAAACAGTCTTTTAAGTCAAGGTTAACGTAACAAAAGTTTGTTAGGACGTGTCATTAATAGCTATTGTTCCCCAATAAACTATAAATGCTAACTGATGTATGCTTTAAATAGAATCTTTATCAATAATTAACAGTGACATCTTCTAGTAATAATTTTACCTATCCTGCCGCCCATCAGATAGAACAAAGCGATAACTATCATGGAGTAAATGTGAAAGATCCTTATCGCTGGCTAGAAGATCCTGATTCAGCAGAAACAAAGAATTGGATAGTAGGGCAAAACAAAGTTACTGGAGAATATTTGAGCAATATTGCCCCCAAAGAAAAGATTCAACAACGTTTGACAAACCTTTGGGATTACGAAAAGTACGGCAGTCCTTTCAAAAGAAGCATTTATTACTTTTACTTCAAAAACGATGGCTTGCAAAACCAAAGTGTTTTATATGCTCTTAATTCTTTAAATGATGAGCCAAGAATACTGCTAGACCCAAATCAGCTATCAGAAGATGGTACAGTCGCTTTATCGGGGTTGTCTATTAGTGATGACGGCAAATGGCTGGCTTATGGATTGTCTACGGCAGGTTCAGATTGGATAGAGTATAAAGTAAAAGATATTGAGACAGGTAAAGATAGCTCGGATCATTTAAAGTGGATCAAATTTTCTGGCGCATCTTGGACAAAAGATAATCAAGGGTTTTTCTATAGTCGATATGATGGACCCAATGAAGAAACAAAATTAGAAGACGTTAATTATTATCAAAAGCTTTATTATCATCGCTTGGGTACAGAGCAAGCAGAAGATACTTTGATCTATCATCGTCCAGATCAAAAAGAATGGGGCTTTGGCGGTGGCGTTACTGAAGATGGTAAATATTTAATTATTGGTGTGTGGCTGGGTACAGATAGTATAAATTTGGTTTTTTATAAAAATTTGGAACAGCCTAATAGTGAAGTTGTCGAGTTAATTAGTGAATTTGAAGCCAGCTATAGCGTAGTCGATAATGATGGAGATACCTTTTGGGTGCAAACCGATCTTGATGCACCCAGAGGGAAAATAATTGCGATCGATTTGAATAACCCAGATAAAGACAACTGGCAAGAAATTATTCCCGAAGCAGATGAAACATTAGAAGGGGTAGGAATATTAAATAATCAATTTGTCGCAGATTATCTCAAAGATGCGCGATCGCAAGTTAAAATATTCGATCTAGATGGTAGTTTGGTGCGCGAAGTAGAGTTACCAGGAATAGGCTCTGCGGGAGGTTTTGGCGGTAAAAGGGAAGACACTGAAACTTTTTATACCTTTACTGGCTTCACTACTCCAGCAACCATCTATAGCTACGACATGGTGACAGGAGAAAGCAAGCTATTTCGTCAACCAAAAGTAGATTTTGATCCTGATGACTATGAAACCAAACAAGTATTTTATCCCAGTAAAGACGGGACAAAAATACCTATGTTTGTTACCCACAAAAAGGGAATCAAACTCGATGGCAACAATCCCGCTTATCTTTATGCTTATGGTGGTTTCAATATTTCCCTACCTCCTACGTTTTCCATCAGCAATTTGGTTTGGATGGAGATGGGAGGAATATTTGCTGTAGCGAATTTACGCGGTGGAGGAGAATACGGCGAAGCTTGGCATCAGGCGGGAATGAAAGATAAAAAACAAAATGTCTTTGATGACTTTATTGCAGCAGCAGAATGGTTAATCGAAAAAGAATACACCAGTACTAAGAAAATAGCGATCGCAGGTGGCAGTAACGGCGGTTTGTTAGTTGGTGCCTGTATGACTCAACGCCCCGACTTATTCGCTGCAGCCCTTCCTGCGGTGGGTGTACTAGATATGCTGCGCTTTCACAAGTTTACAATTGGTTGGGCATGGTGCGCTGAATATGGCACACCCGATGATGAGGAAGATTTTAAAACTCTTTATGCCTATTCTCCTTTGCATAATTTAAAAGAAGGTACATCATACCCTGCCACTATGATAACCACTGCCGACCACGACGATCGCGTTGTTCCTGCCCACAGTTTCAAATTTGCTGCTGCACTACAGGCTGCTCATAAAGGAGATAACCCAGTCTTAATTAGAATAGAAACCAAAGCGGGACATGGTGCAGGAAAGCCTACTACCAAAGTGATAGAAGAGGCTGCGGATAAATGGGCATTCCTAGTCGATAATTTAAACATTGAATAATTTAGGTTGACTAACATAGGTTCGGACACAAATGAGAAGAATTATCATTTGCGAGGCAAAGCGGTTGAGGGGTTTCCCCGAGCAGGAAGCAGAGCTTCCAAGCGTCGCTAGACGCGACTTGGGCGGTATCCCGCCCTGCGCTATTGTCGAGGGTGTGTCCGAACCTGATAGGATTTTAAAAAGATAGGGAAAACTGAAATAGAGATGCAAGTTACAAAGTTAGAGTTTCTGCTGCCAGAAATGAAAGTTTACCAATAGATATTCTTTCATCTTTAGCCAAGGATAGAGATGTGCAAATTCGTCGCGCTGTAGCGACAAATGTTAATATGCCTGTGTTTTGTCTGGAAAGTTTGGTTTTAAATAAAGACACTTTAATTCGTTTAGCTATTGCTAAAAACCCCAATGCACCCGCCAATATCTTGGCTAAATTAATCAATGATAAAGATGATGATGTTCGTTTGGCTGCTATTAGCAACTCCAACAATTTATTATCAAGAAAAGTACTCAAAAAACTCACCAAGCATAAAAATATCAAAATTGTAATCGCTGCCAGAAAAGCTTTGGGTATAGATAAAAAGATTTCGATCGCAGAC
>CAKZYI010000623.1 GCA_937884735.1 uncultured Pleurocapsa sp. | reverse complement strand
GAATGCACCGTACAGCAGACATTTGGATTTAAAATCCAAATTCTGCACGGCTTAGTCAAAAACTTTGAACGGACTCTTCATCATGCCACAGCCAAACTTAATCTTTGTTTTGTCAGGCTAATGCTTAAAAGGCTTGCCAAAGTTTAAGAAGATCTCAAATGGGTTCTATAGTAGTATTGCAACGTATTTCATCTATTTGGAGACTTAAATTAATGAGATTATGCTCTTATTATGAATAGCTTCTCTAATACCTCCGAACACAATTCATGCGATCGCCGAGATACAGATAACATCTAAAACACGTTAGCCTTTATCTATAAGTTATTTATTTTGCTGTTTTATAGGGTATTAAATCAATGTTAATCGCGCCAGCAGAAGCAACAATGTGGGATCGTCCGTCATCAAGTAACGGAAAGTCTCATATGACTGACGAACAAATTAATTATAAATACGAACAGGGGCAGCAACGTATTTTAACTGAAATGAATCGTGAGAAACTTCCTAGTTTTGCAGATTCTCTCAAAAGACCCAAATACATGGATATCAGTCCATTTTATCAAAGGAGATTGCGTTGGGATCGACAAAAACAATCACAGCTTATAGAGTCATTTCTAATTAATATTCCAGTACCACCAATTATTCTTTATGAGAGAGAATATAATTCTTATGAAGTTATGGATGGTCAACAGCGAATTACTGCTATCAAAGACTTTTATAACAACGAACTAGAACTGACTGGACTCGATCTATGGTCGGAATTAAACGGACGTACATACGAGCAACTTCCCAATCAAATTAAAGCAGGTATCGATCGTCGTGCTATATCATCCATTGTTTTAATTACTGAATCTACCCAAAGTAAAGAAGAAGCTTTTTTTCTGAAACAAATAACTTTTGAAAGACTAAATACAGGTGGAGTTTCTTTAAGCAAACAAGAAATACGCAACTGTATCTACGCGGGACAATTTAATAGTTTACTTTTTCAACTAGCGAGTAATAAGCTTTTTGCACAAGCTTGGAATATTCCTATTGAAGATCGAGAGGAGCTAAGAAACAATAATCTCTACAAAAAAATGGAAGATGTAGAATTAATTTTACGGTTTTTTGCTTTGCGCCATACAGATGAATTCCGTAAAGGTATGAATGGATTTTTAGATTTATATATGATGAAAAGCCTTAATTTCTCAGATCGGGATATTGAAATACTGGAAGAGATATTTATCAAAACCATTGAAATAACTAGCAAAATCTACGGAGAAAAGTTATTCAGACCTTATGATTTTAAACTAGATAGATGGAAAGATAAACCATACAAAGAATATTATGATGCTGTTATGGTTGGTTTTAGTCGTCACTTAAAAGATGCTGATATATTGCTGCAAAAAAAACATGAAGTTATAAAAGAAACAAAGGCTCTTTTATCTAAAGATAAGAGAAGAATATTTACTGGTTCTGGAAAGGCTAAAGCAGATATACAAAACCGTATCAAACTTTTTGATGATATGCTGGCAAAGGTTATTGCGGAGTAAGTATAAGTGCTTCAACAACGCATAGAACAAGCGAAAGATAATATTTCTGCTGTACGAGCAATAATCAAAACCAATGAAAATCTCCGCCTAGTTTTATCTAAAAAAAAATATACACTGGAGTGCCGTTCGATAATAGATGCTCTTCAAAAAGATATTCCCAAAACTCAAGAATGGCGTATTTACGACCATTGTGCTGCTGTTACTAAACTGTATGCTATTTACGAAAATTTTGTAGAAGATTTAATAAAAGACTGGTTGAGATTATTACCAGAATTATTTTTGAATTATGATGACTTAGACGATAGAATCCGTAATACTCATCAATCTGGTGTAGGTAAAACATGGAGTATTAATAGATAATTTTTTAGGATTTAACGCGCTTTTAGAATTATGTGACTTCGTGGAAAGTATCTGTCAAGCTTTATACGATCTATTAATCTGCAAAATAGTTATACAAAAGGAAACAATTGGCGAAGCAAAAAAAATTGGTAAAGTTACAAAATGGTTAAAAAAACCTCAAGCAGCAATAGCAAAAATTACTGATGCTTCACTCAAAATTAGTTCTAATGTATTTTTAGTTAATGAAAATAATGCTTACTGTCAATCTGCTGTTGTTCAAAGTATTCAGATTAACAGTAAAGCAGTTGATGAAATCGAAGCAACTAATGAAATAGAGATTGGACTGAAATTTGATATTAATACAAGGTCAGGTCTGAACCTGTACATATTTATCTAAATCAACCTATCGATTGATCGTCGATCGCCTTAATGAAACGGACAACCAGAACTATCTCCTTCCTTCCAAGGATCGGGTAGATAGAAATAATTAGGCTTAAGGATACGATTATTCATCTCTACGGGATACACTGGCGTTGTCGAACCCGATACAGGCTGTACAATCCAGCCCCAATCGGCATGAACTGGTCGCTGACACTGTTGCTCGTCTGACATAAACTGCATAAAGTAGTCGGTCATGGTGTGATGATCGATTAGTCTTACGTCATGCTGTTTAAAAGAATGGACTACCGCTAAGTTCAACTCGGCTACGGCAAAATCTTTCCAAAGGGTATCGTTACTGCTAATATCCAAACCTAGCTTCTCAGCAATCACGGGCAGCATATTATAACGATAGGTATCGCTCAAGTTGCGTCCGCCAATTTCTGTCCCCATGTAGAAGCCGTTAAAAGGCATACAAGTATATTGAATCCCTCCTAAATCCAAGGACATATTACACACTGCGGGTAAGGCATACCATTTTAGTCCCAACTCTGCAAACCATTGATGGCGGGGATGAGAGAGGGGAACATCGAGAATAATTTCAGGAGGAATTTCAAATAGACGGGGTTCACTGTCTGGTAGCTGAATAATTATTGGCAGGTAATCAAATGCCGTTTTATTTTCCTTTTGCCAACCCAGTTTAATTGCCTGTTCGGTAAATTCTAAGTTAGCAGGATCGCCTAGGATGCTTCCATCGGTCTGTCTATAGGCTGCATAGCGCAATAGCTGAGAGTTCCACAAACGTCTGCCGTCGGGTTTGAAGACGGTCATCACCGCCCGTAGATCGCCTCCATTAGTGCCCAGCTTAATATGTTCGACGATCGCCTTGAACATCTGCTCTTCTGTTTCTAAGTGTCGCATATCCCGCACCTGAAGACTCTGCCAAAAGTAACGTGCCACACAACGGCTGCTGTTACGCCACGCCAAACGCCCTCCATAGGTAAGCTCATCTAGGGTATGCTCGTAAGTACCAGTAGTTTCGATGGACTGATTAACTTCTTGCCAACGGGGTAAAAAAACTTCTGGTAGTCCTCTTTCTAAATAACACTGCTTGAGAAACACCTCGGCTTCTTCCGCTACAGAGTTAACAGGTTCGATATCAAAACTATGGCTTTCAATGGGCGTAACGCCTCCCGCCAATTGCACTACAGGGCGTTGAGGCAAGGGGTCTTGTGCTTTACCTTCTTCATCTAGCTTAGAAGAGAATAATTCTTGTCTAATCGCCTCATCTGCCCATCCTGCTTGGGTTAAATGTGATCGCACTGCATCCATATAGGCAGTTGGGCCACACATAAAGGCTGCCGAGCCATCTTGAGGTTGATACACTCGCTGCACTTCTTCAATGCTTAATCTGCCTGCGGTACGAGTTGGACGTAACTCGAATGATAAATTAGGATGTGCTGCTGTTAACTGTTCTAACTCTGCTTGCAACACAAAATCTTCAGTATTTGGGGCAGACCAATCTAAATGGAACATTCTATTATCTCCCCTTGCAGCCAGAGGTCGCATCATTGCCCCAGCGGGAGTAATGCCAATCCCGCCAGCAAAGAAATATACGGGCTGTTCATCGGCTAAATAATAGTCACCGCGAGGTTGAGAAATACGGAACAAAGAATCTGAATTACTGCGATCGCATAGCCAACGGGAAAATAGGCCCATTTCTTCTCGTTTTACCGTAATTTCATAAACTTCTGCATCCTCTGGCGAAGACAAACTATATGCTCGAGACACCCATACACCGACCACTAAGCCTTGAAATAAGATATGTTGCCCTGGTTTAGATGTAGCTACTGCTTCGCCTACAGGACGTAGCTGAAAGCGAAAGATGCCCCGTCCTAAATCTTCTTTGGATACCAATTCGGCTACTGCTAAGTTTGCTGAACCCAATAACTCCTCTACCAAAGGCTGACAACCACCACATATCAAGGTCACTTTAGTGTCGTCGGCGATTTGTTCTAGAGTATCTATGCCACCTTCAATCATTTCCTGTAGCTTACCGCAAGTGGTTTGGGTACAGTTGCAAACAACTCCTTCAGGTTCGATTAAGCTAGAAGCCTCTTCGATCTGTAACTCTCCCAACTCGCGGAATAAATTAATCTGCCAACGGGGTAAAGGCTGATGTTTGAAAAACAATTCCGTCGCCCAACGTCTCCCCGTCCACAAACCCCGTACCGACAAGCCCACTAACTGACTATCTTTTAATTTGAGAATTCTGACCCCACCCTTGGGTAATTCGTGACGGACTATCTCTAACTCTTCACTATTTTCACCAACTATCTGCCATTCAACGGCTTTATTATCTAATGTCCGTACACCCTGTAACAGACTATCGTTACTCTGCAATAGCTTGGTAGTTAAAGCGGGTTGTCCTGCTAATATTCCTTCACTAATAGTCAGTATTCCCCGTCCAGGCAGAATATAGACGTTGATAAAATCTAAGATATGTTGTTCCAACCAGTCGGTAATAGAGGTGCTTTCTCTATCCAGCCATGGACTATTATCACTTACGGGTAAACCAAATTCTTTGATAGCAGTCAACCAGTCGATCCAAGCTTGGGCTTTAGTCTCTGCTTCCCCTCTAGAAATCAAATCGTATAGGGCAGTCGCTGGGGGTACATCAATATACTGCACTTGAGAAGAAACATCCCCCAATATTTTCTCTAAATGCTCGCTTAAACCACTAATAAACTCTTCAAAGTCGATCGAGCCATCTTTGTCGGTATCTGCTTCCTCAATAATAGTTTGCGCCTCATCGCTGCCATAACCCAGTTCTAATAAATATGCCAACATTTCTGCTGCATCCAATTGTCCGCTACGATCTAAGTCGATCGCGTCGAAACGTCTTCGGGCAAATTTACGACTATTCAAATTATCTTCTAAAGCTTGAGAAATTAATCGAGCTAAGTCTGTCCCTGCTAATTGACTACTACCAGTTATATTTATCTTCTGGCTAGTGCTTGCTTCATCACCCAGCCAGTTATAAATCCCGTCAGCTAGATCTTGAGAACTCAACCAGGGAATCTGGCTGTCTCCCAGAGGTAAAGATAAAGTACGACGAAACTTAATTTCTTTGTTATTGCGTAACAATTCATCAATTAGAGGTGCGTGACGCACTATTAAGCTTTTGACTGGGCTAGCGGTAATTATTGCTTCAGCTTCCGCCAATTCTCGACCTAGTTTACTTTTCTGAGCGCAAGCAGGAGCGATCCAAACTAGAGATTTAGCCTCTGCATAGCGATCGCTAAAATCGCGAGTCAACCGAACCACTTCCGACAAATCTGCCAAACTAACAAACATTATGGCTTCAAAAAGTTGAAGAACTTCTGTAGTTGAGTCAATTTGTTGCCGTTGCGATCGATTTTGTATCAACTCAACTGACTTATTATCAATAAGTTTTAATAGTTTTTTGACTGGTGTATAGCTAGAATTTGAGCTACATACAATTCTTTTCAAAGATACTAATAATTCTACTGTCATCAAGCTATAAATATAATTTTTATATCGAACAAAAAATAAAACTGCTTTAAATTTTAAGATACTCAGTTTTTAAGCAACAGCATTGCCTTGCAGATAAATCTCTAACTTTATGACTTAAAAGACAAAATATAAGAATTAAAATTGAATAGTAAGATAGAAAAATTATATGCATTTTTACACTTTTATAAAGAGCAAAAATGCTTTAAATTGAAACTGAATATAAATGATACAAAGAATATTTATTATTGAATTTATGATGGAACAACAAAAAGCTGCTCTTACAAAAGCGATCGCAGTTTTACTATCAGTTACCCCCGAAACTCCTGTGGGTAAATTACTCAAATTATGTTTAGAAGCAAAGGTAGAAGAACAAGTCGCGGGTAAAACATCATTACAAATGGCGCAAGAATTTATCGACAAACCCGACTCCATAGCCTACTGGATGCAGGATGTTATTGGTGCGGATGGTGAGTTTAAGGCTGAAGAATGGCAAGCTTTGGGTGAATTGGGTATTACGGATACAGAACAGTTTTTAAAAGATTTTTGGGCTGAATTAGAAGGGATAGAATTATCAAAATAATAATTTAGTTCGGGCAATGGCTTCGGCTAGCTGAGTTTTTGACTTGCTTTGCAACCGTAATCGCAATTTTTATTTGGGTTGTAGAAAATTCCCGCTCAAGAATTGGAGTACTTCGGAATTATTTAATACGTATAAACACTAAGAATTAAGCATGATAAGCTCAGGTCAATTTAAAATTCTTTGATTAGATTCCGTGATTGGAAAAACTCTGGGCGAACACTTAACTGAAGATAAAGAGACTGGGGAATTAAACTGGCGTAATAATGCTAATGTCGATCCCAAATTAGCTGACATTTATAGATCCCATGGTGCTCTAAGACTATCGCGATCGCTATTTCTCAGCAGCAGAAGCCAATCGAGCTTTACAAAAATTCCTCAATCCTCCTCTTCTTCCCAAACCAAAATTATCTTTAGTTAAAAAACTACTAGCGACTACAGCATTATTATTTGCTCTTGGAAGTGGTGGTTATTATCTCTGGCAACAAAACCAAGCACCAGCAATCTTGACTTATGAAAACACAAAATACGGATTCGATCTGAATTATCCCGACGATTGGAACTTAAAAACAATTGAAGATCCTTTTGGGACGGTGGCAAGGCTTTTTCCCAACCAAAAAGATGCAGAGAATATTTTCGTAATGATAGAAGTTGCAAAAATAGATAGCAACACCTCTCTAGAAGACTATATCAATCTTGCAATTAGTCGAATTCTCAAATACTTTACTTACCTGAAGCTAAAATAATTGATTCGCAACAGATTGAATTAAATAATAAACCCGCCCATCGTATTGTTTATACAGTGAAAAAAAATAATAGTAGTTTTACTAGTAAGTATTTGCAGGTTTGGTTTAAAGAGGCAAATAATGTTTTTACTATGACTTGTATTGCCCCAAAGGATAAGTATCAAGATTTTAGTGAAACTGTAGAACAAACGATGATTGATTCTTTGACTATTGGCGAAGTTAACAATCTGTGAGAATACAAAATTTATGTTGTTTCAACTGCCAAATTTTAATCGTATTGTCAGAGCTACCACTGACAATCCTATCCTCACTGATTGCCACGCTATTAACCGAATCGGAATGACCAGTGAGAGTTTTTTCTAATTTTCCCGTGGCTAAATTCCAAACCTTAATAGTATTATCCCAACTACCACTGACAATCTTATCTCCACTTATTGCCACGCTTTCAACCCAAGAGGAATGACCAGTGAGGGTTTGTTCTAATTCTCCCGTCGCCAAATTCCAAATCTTAATCGTCTTGTTCTCACTACCACTAACAATTTTATCCCCACTGATTGCCACGCTTTGAACACTAGAGGAATGACCAGTAAGGATACGTTCCAATTTTCCTGTCGCCAAATCATAAATCTTAATCGTATGGTTATTGCTACCACTGGCAATCTTATCCCCATTTATTGCCACACTATCAACTGTATGATTATGATTTGCTGTGTTGGGAGTAGTGTAAGCCAGTTGGTAGTCGCTACTTTCTGAAGCTCCATAACTAGTGTTTATACTTTCACTATTACTTGCTGTGCTGGTTGCAACATTATTTTCTGTACCTAATAGTTTCTCTTCTGGTTCTACAAATAAATTAATCGGAATCCCGCGACTAATATCTCTTCCAGTTTGATGATCGATACTCGCTTCTCCATTGATTGCCACTACCCTACCTAGTTCATCTAATACTGCACCACCACTACTACCAGGCAGAGTTTGATTGGTATAAATTAAGGCATAACCGTTACTTGATTCTGGATTGGCAATAATTTCTTGTCTAATACTTCTAATTTGACCGTCAATAATATCGATATCTGTTTGTTCTCCAGGAAACCCCGCAACAGAGATCGACTGCCTTGGTTGTAGTTCGTCAGAATTTCCTAGTTTGGCAACCTCGTACTCTTTCGTACTTTCAAACTGAATAATTGCCAGATCTAGATCGGGTATTTCTTGTCTATTGATGACCTGATGTTGTGTCCCGTCGTAAGTCTGCACTTGATATTCCGTATCCATGGGAACGACGTGCTTGTTTGTCACCACAGAATAAATATTTTCTTCCCGTTTTAAAATAAACCCCGAACCATTACCGTATCCCGTAATCTTGACGGAGATATTTCTAGCAATGTTATTAACCTCCGCAATATCTTGAGCGATCGCTATAGGTGGTTGTAATAATGCCATAGTGGTAACTATAGCTATGGGAAATTTATAGAGAAACATCAAATTAAAGTAAAAGCAAATATAAAACTAACTAGCAATTAAATCGAGATCGATATCTAAAATTTCAATCCAAACCCTCGCACCACAGTCTAAAGGCTTGTCGGGATTGTAGATAATTCTACAAGGGGCGGGGATTTCTAACTCGTGTACGTATATTTTCTTTTTTCCCTTCACTGCGATCGCAGGTTTTCTTTCTGCCTTACTCTTCTTGATATTCTGTCTGATAATATTGCTGTTGATGTTAATCGTTATCTTTTGGGGCTTTTTTCCTGTTTTCCAGGTTCCCACCTGCCCTCTTTTAGTTTGGACAATTTGAGGCATTCCTTTGTAAAGAGGAATCAACCAGTATTTGCCTGTTTTATATGCTCCTTTTACTCTTTTTTGCTGCAATAGTTGTCTTAATCTACTAGGAGATATTTCTAAAAGAGACGCTGCTTCAGTGGTGTTTACATACA
>CAKZYI010000622.1 GCA_937884735.1 uncultured Pleurocapsa sp. | reverse complement strand
CCTGTGGGCGCGATTGTTACCGCTATAGCTGATAGTATTCGGCGACCAAGTAGCACCAGAGAGAGTCACGGGAGAATTGATGCGCTTGTAGGAATTAACGGTAGGATTGCTAAAGGCAGATAATGCCTTTGCTGATTCGAGGACACCACCGATGAATTGATAGGCAAGGGAAGAAAGTTCTAAATCTTCATTGGTTTCTTTGAATAAATTGATGTTGCTCTTGCTATCCCAGACTGAAACATGAGTATGACAGCCATTTCCTGTAAGATGACTAAACGGTTTGGGCATAAAGGAAGCGAGAAACCCATGATTTTCGGCAATGCTTTTTACCATATATTTAAAAAAGGCATGGCGATCTGCCGTAACTAGGGCATCGTCATAAGTCCAGTTCATTTCAAATTGCCCATTTGCGTCTTCGTGGTCGTTTTGATAGGGCTTCCAGCCTAAGTTGAGCATCCCATCGCAGATTTCGCTAATTACATCATAACGACGCATTAAAGCTGTTTGATTGTAACAGGGTTTCTCAGCGCGATCGCGACTGTCAGATATTTCGTGATTATCAGCTGATAACAGGAAAAATTCGCACTCTACGCCAGTTTTAATCAAATATCCTTTCTTGGCTGCCTGTTTGAGTGTTCGTTTTAAAACCAATCTTGGAGTTTGTAAAATGGGTTCTCCATCTACTCCATAAAGATCTGCTGGCATCCAGGCTACATCTGGTTTCCATGGTAGTTGAAACAAGCTATTAGGATCGGGTACTGCCAAGATATCTGGATCGGCTGGTGTCATGTCTAAATAAGCTGCAAATCCTGCAAATCCTGCACCAGCTTCCGCCATTTGATCGATGCTTTGGGCAGGAACTAGTTTTGCCCGCTGAACACCAAATAAATCGGTAAAAGAAATCAAAAAATAGCGAATTCCGCGATCGCTAGCAAGTTCCGACAATAGCATATTGATAAGCAACACCTCTGACCACTAACTCATACTATGAAGCGATCGCCCAGGAATATTTGTAGCCATGACTACGATTAGATCGATAATAATCAAAGTATTATATTAGCTAAGTCTAGCTAAACTATAAAAAATGAAAATATCCAATATTCATGAAGCCAAATCACAACTATCAAAACTAATAGAATCAGCTTTAGCAGGAGAAGAAATTGTGATTGCCAAAGCAGGAAAGCCTTTGGTAAAACTAATTCCCTATCAAGAAGATAAACAACCCAGAATTCCTGGTGGCTGGGAAGGCAAAGTAGTTATGAGTGACGATTTTGATGACGAGCTTCCCCCAGATATCTTGGCAGGGTTTGTGGGAGAAGAGGAATAATGCACTTACTGTTAGATACTCACACTTTAATTTGGTGGTTAGCCAAAAATTCTACTCTTTCCAATACAGCTAAAGATGCGGTTTCCAATCCAGATAATATCGTTTTTGTTTCTGCTGCTTCAGCTTGGGAAATTGCGATTAAAAAGTCTTTGGGGAAATTGCAAGCACCAGACGATTTAAAACAGCAACTAGAAAAGCAAAGATTTACACCATTGGCAATTAATATAGACCATGGATTAGCTATAAAACAGTTACCTCATCATCATAAAGATCCGTTTGACCGTATTTTAATCGCTCAAGCAATACACGAAGGGCTAACTATAGTAAGTCGCGATCGCATTTTTAAGTCTTATGATGTTGCTATTGTTAATAGTTAAAGTAAATATTCCCGATCTTGAACAGTAAAACTGTTATGACAACTTCAATTTTTAACTAACTTTATGATTATATTTTCTGGAATTATTTTTTTATTCAAGCAATTTCTCAACAGCTTTTTTAATAAACATCTCATCTTCAGAATTTTGATAAGGATTCCCTGCGCGATGTCCCCAAATAGAAGGAATAGGCAAGTATTCCGCATTGGGTATTATATCCGCTTCCGCTTGACAATCTTCAGGAGTAAAGTACAAATCTGTGGTCGAAGGCATCACCAAAGTTTTAGCAGTAATTGCCTTTAATGCTTTGTCATAATCTCCTTGATAAGTAGGATTATTACTCACATCACAATGCAACCATGTATCTATCATTGCTAAATAATTTAGAGGATCTTTTTTTCGATAATTAGCTTCCCAACCTCCAACTAAATAATCTTCCAAAGAATCATAACCAAACTGATAATAAATCCCTTGTTTGTAATAGGCTTGAGATGCTGCCCAGCTTGCATAAATACAGGCGAAAGCTTTAAAACCTCTGTCTGGGATAGCCTCAAATTTAGTTCCATTCCAGGTAGGATCGGCAGTTAGGGCAGTACGCAAGCTTTGCAGAAATATTTTATTATGATCTGTAGTCTTAGCAGTGCCACAAATAGCAGCAATCCTTTCTACCATATTTGGATACAACGCACCCCAATGATAAGCCTGCTGCGCCCCCATCGACCAACCATAAACCAAAGCTAATCTTTCTATTCCTAGACTATCTAGTAATTGTTTTTGGGCGCGGATATTATCTAAATGGGTGATGTAAAAGCCCGATTCTTCTAGTTTACAATCTGGATGGTTGCTGGGAGAACTGGATAAACCATTACCAAACATATTGGGAATGATAATAAAATATTGACTCGGATCGAGGATGCTGTCTGGTTTAATTAGCCATTCAATATCTGAATGCTGTGCGCCGTAGGAAGTGGGATATAAAATAGCGTTAGACTTCTCGCTGTTTAACTCGCCGTAGGTTTTATAAACCAGATTTGCTTCAGATAAAGTTACCCTGCATTGTAAGGATAAATTGGCGATCGCAAAATTAGAAACACTTTGATTCATCTTGTCAAACGAGGAAAGAATACAGATGCTATTTATGGTAGTAGAGCATTTTCAGCCAGGAAAGACAAAAGATATTTATCGCCGTTTACAGCAAAGAGGACGTACTATGCCCGAAGGTTTAAAGTATATTGATAGCTGGATTAGTGCTAGTTGCGATCGCTGTTGGCAATTGATGGAGTGTGAAGATCCTGCTTTATTTCAAGCCTGGGTTTTGCAATGGGAAGATTGAGTTACATTTGAAATTATTCCCGTCGTGTCTTCAAAGAAAACCAAGCAGATTGTTAATAAATTACTTTAGTCTAGATGATTGACTATATTTTAAATCGCCAATGGCAGTCAAAATTTACTAAATTAGCCCAAAAAGATGCTAAAAAAATTGTTGCTGCTGAATTAAAACTCAAGACTCAGAAATTACTAGAGATTCTGAAGCAAAATCCTTTTACAACTCCTCCTAGCTATGAAGAACTTCAAGGAGATTTGGAAGGTGCTTATTCTCGTCGGATAAACTTACAGCATCGTTTGGTATGCGAAGTAATTGATTCTGAGTATACGGTTAAAATTATTCGAATGTGGTCGCATTATGAGGAATAAAATGCGATTTTTAGCAAGACATTTTATAATTTTGCTCTAACAAAATAGAATAATTTTAAAGAAAATTTGAATAAGGTAAAAACAAAATTTAAAATCAAAGCAATTTGATAAAAATAATAATAGCTTTTAACAATATTTGAAAAAAGCAACCAACCCAAAAAGATAAATATTAAATTGATAATTATAAGTTCTATCAATAGAAATAATAGCTTGTTTGCCAAATAGTCTGGACTATTTAAAACAAATAATTTGCTCTCTACTTTGTGTAAAAGATTCTCAACTCCAATTACAATAGTCATAATTATCATAAATAAACCAATACTTATAACCATAGAATCATTGAATGATTTAAATTTTTCTATAGCAGTAAAATAATTATCTATAACATTATTCATAAAATTTTGCCTTGGATTGATTCTCAAAACAGTATAAATTTAAGTCATGGAATTGAAATTACTAATAATATTTCTATTTACCTTTAAATAACCATTATCTACAACTGCAAAGTGTTCTTTTAATTCCTGATGCGCCCTGGGTAATGCATGAAAGGGAATCGAAGGATATAAATGATGTTCTGCATGAAAAGGCATGTTCCACATCATGAATTTAATCGGAAACCAGGTTAAAGTGGTGCGAGTATTGGTTAAAAGATTATTATTTTTAGTACATCCCGTGTGTTCGGCTAACAAAATGAAGCGTAAAATAGGTTGTCCTACAGCAAGAGGAAACAACCACAGGGTAATAAACCAAGGTTGTTGAAAGATTAAAGAAAAAGCGATCGCCATGGTATAAACCGCAAGCTGCAACCGAGTAGACTTTATTACTTCATTTCGCGCATTTTCAGAGATGTAAGGCATATTACCGAGCTTTCCCGTTGCTACTCGATAGTGAGTTATCATTTTACCCACCCACCAGTTATAACCACTGATTTCGGCTATGTATTCTGGTAAATTGCTAGGCTGAATATCTTCTAATTCTGGATCTTTTCCTTCTATTCTAGTGTAGCGGTGATGCCATTTTTGATAGCTGAGATATAATGTGCTGTTATATCCAGACAATACACCAGCAAACCAAGCAACCAAATCGTTTATACGGTTGTTGGCAAATGCTGTACGGTGACAACATTCATGGACTGTTGCAAACATAGCAGCCAGGCCAAAACCATAAATAATTAAAGCAGGAAGCTTTATCATCCAATTATCTGCTGTCAGCCACAAATAACCACTACCGATGGTTATCGCTATATGACCTAGTAGTCTGATTAGTCCTCTACTATTGGAGCGAGTATTTAAGGTTTGCAATGCAGACGAATCTAAGATCTGTTTGGGTTTGGCTATGGCGTGGGATTTCATAATTTGTCTCTATCGCTAACTTGTCATAACAAGTCTGGGAACAAGAAAATTATAGCAACTTGATATAATAACCGTGCTGTATTAGTCATGGAT
>CAKZYI010000621.1 GCA_937884735.1 uncultured Pleurocapsa sp. | reverse complement strand
CAGTTAGAGGCTCTAAACGAACAAGATGGCTTCTTCTCTTTATTAGTTCGTCGTCCTGCAATATCGTGAAGGATTTGGGTCAAGAATTACCTTCTAAAAGTCATATTTCTAATAGCAATTTGCTAGGAACTGTAGTTGCTGTTCAAGCTAATTTCTATCAGGTTCAGTTAGAAAGTGATAAAACCCAATTTTTGCTGTGTACTCGTCGTACTAGATTAAAAAAAATTGGACAAAAAGTAATGGTTGGTGATCGCGTTCTAATTGAAGAACCAGATTGGCAAGATAATCGAGGTGCCATAGCTCAAGTTTTGCCTCGCACTACTGAATTACAACGCCCTCCTGTAGCTAACGCCGATATTATTCTGTTGGTTTTTGCTGTAGAAGAACCTACTTTAGATCCTTGGCAGTTGAGTCGCTTTTTGACTAAGGCAGAATCTACGTCCTTACAATTGTGTTTGTGTTTAAATAAGTGTGACTTAATTACAACAGCTCAACAAAAACAATGGCAACAGCGTTTAGAACAGTGGGGCTATGATGCTAGCTATGTCAGCGTAACTAAGCAAATAGGTGTTAATAATTTGTGGGAGCGTTTAAAGGGCAAAATTACCGTTGTTGCAGGTCCTAGTGGTGTGGGAAAATCTAGCTTGATTAAGACTTTGATTCCCACAGTCGATTTAAAAGTAGGAAAGGTATCAGGAAAACTACAGCGGGGTCGTCATACTACCCGTCACGTTGAGTTATTTGAGCTTCCTGGGGGTGGTTTGTTAGCAGATAGTCCAGGGTTCAATCAGCCTGATTTAGACTGCGTTCCTGGCGATTTAGCGCAGTATTTCCCTGAAGTGAGAGAAAGATTGAGTCAAGGAGCTTGTCAATTTAGTAATTGTCTCCACCGAGATGAACCTAACTGCGTCGTCAGGGGAGATTGGGAAAGATATGAGTATTATTTAGATTTTTTGGATAAGGCGATCGCTTATCAAGAGACATTACAAAAACAACCCGATCGCGAGTCTAACCTAAAATTGAAGGTTAAGCGATCAGGTAAAAGTCAATATGAGCCTAAGTTGCAAACTAAGAAATATCGCCGAACTTCTCGCAAGACCAGGCATCAGAACCTGCAAGATATCTACGATACTCAACTACAAGAAGAAATAGAAGATTCTAACGCTTGAAGCAGTTAAGAAATTCCTTGGAGTTGAGTTGTGACAACTTTAAGTTTTAGAGTGCGATCTCCCCGTATAACAGTGAAGTTCAAACTTTGATTTAAACCGCTGCGATCGACTACAGACTGCAATTGACCTGCATCAGTTATGGATTGACCATTAATAGCTGTTATGGCATCACCAATACGCAACCCTGCTGACTCTGCGGGGGTACCAGGTATGACTCGCACCACTAATACACCTTCAACTTCAGGAATAGTAAAAGGAGAGTTGGGATTTTTGTTGTTTCTTTGAGCCAATTCGGGGGTTAAAGTTCTCATTTGGACTCCAATATAGGGATGGGGTACTTGTTTCCCTGCTGCTAGAGTGCTGGTGATAGATTTTGCTTTGTCAATAGGAATAGCAAACCCAATACCATTGGCATCGGGACGAATGGCGGTATTGATGCCAATTACCTCGCCTCGCTCGTTTAATAGAGGTCCTCCAGAATTACCAGGGTTGATTGCGGCATCTGTTTGTAAAAAATCGATCCGCTTATCAGGAATACCAACCTGAGCGGAGGAACGGGTTAAAGTACTGATAATGCCCAAGGTAACGGTATTGTTTAAACCGACAGGGTTACCTACAGCGATCGCCCTATCTCCAGCCTGTACATTATCAGAACTTCCCAAAGAGGCAATAGGCAAATCTACTCCTTGAGCGTTGATTTTCACAACGG
>CAKZYI010000620.1 GCA_937884735.1 uncultured Pleurocapsa sp. | reverse complement strand
ACCGGTACTGATTATCCTTTCGATTGATTTATAGTTTTTTGCTCTTGCATTCCTATCTTTTCCGATGTAGATTTTGATAGCGATCTTGATGCCTTAATTGGCGCATCGGATGGCACGATTAAGTATTACGAAAATACAGGTTCTACCAGTAGCCCTGCTTTTATTGAAAGAACGGGTACAGGTAATCCTCTTGATGGGGAAGACATTAATTCTTCTGCTCACCCCGAATTAGTCGATCTTGATGGGGATGGCGACTCTGATGTAGTGATTGGCAATAGTAATGCTGGTGACATCCGCTACTTTATTAACGATAATGCTGCCCCTGAGTTTATTAATCCCCTTGTAGATAAAACAGGTACAGATAGTCCTTTCAACAATATAGATGTCGGTACTAAAAGCAGTCCTAGTTTTGCCGATCTCGATGATGATGGCGACCCAGATCTAATTGTTGGAAAAGGAGATGGCACTGTTAGCTATTTTAGAAATACAGGTACTAGCACCAATCCTATTTACACGGAGCAAACAAACAATCCTTTTGATGGCATAGACGTTGGTGATACAAGTACTCCCAGTTTTGCCGATCTTGATGGGGATGGCAAGCTTGATGCCATTATTGGTTCAGCAGATGGCTCCCTTAACTACTATCAAAATACGGGAGATGTTAATAATCCCGCCTTTAGCTTAGTTACAGGAACAGATAGCCCTGTTAATGGCATAAGTGCAACCAGCGATAGTAGTCCTACCTTTGTCGATCTTGATAATGATGGCGATTTAGATCTTGTCCTGGGCAACGATACTTTTTATCTAAAATATTATGAAAATACAGGCAACAGCAGCAATTCTACATTTGTAGAACGAACTAGTACAGATAATCCTTTCAATAATCAGCCCGTTGGCGAAAAGAGTAATGCCAGTTTTGCCGATATAGATAATGATGGCGATCTCGATGCTTTAGTAGGTAGAGGTAGTCATGGCGAGATGAGTTATCTAGAAAATACTGGCTCTAATAATAATCCTGCTTTTGTTTTGATGTTAGACGATGGTCATCCTTTAAACGACGTAGATTTAGGAACTGCCACTAGCCCTAGCTTTGTTGATGTAGATGGGGATGATGACTTAGAAGCCGTAGTCGGCGAAAGTAATGGAACTTTCTATTATTTCTTAAATCAAACTCCCAAATATAGTCTGACTACTATAGAAGAAAACGAAACCAACCCCCCAGGAGATAAGGTTGGCAATATTATTCCTGATGATAGTGTAGTAGATCCTAATGGCGCAGTAAAAGCGATCGCCGTAACTGCGGTGGATGATGCTAATGGTACTTGGCAATATCAGGCAAATGGCAACACTACCTGGACTGATTTTGGCTCTGTTAGCAATAGCAATGCCTTGTTACTGTCTAGTAACGATATGATGCGTTTTGTTCCTAATGCGGGCTATAAAGGAGAATCAAATTTTACCTTCCGTCTGTGGGATAAAACTAATGGTACGGCAGGAGCTATTGCAGATGCTAGTAGTAATGGCTCAATCACTGCCTTTAGTGAAGATACTGCTACGGGAAATATTGCAATCGATCCTTTACCCATAACCGTTACTGGCTCAACAGAATATACGGGAACCTCTTTAAATGATTCTCTTAATGGCAGTAGTGGCGCGGATACCATTATTGGGGCGCAAGGCAATGATTCTATAGATGGCAATGGCGATGCAGATAGGCTTCATGGCGATAGTGGCGATGATGTCTTGAATGGCGGTGCTAATGATGATTTTATTAATGGTGGTATAGACGACGACAATATCTCTGGAGGAGATGGGGACGATTTTCTCATGGGAGACGAAGGCTCGGATACTCTATCTGGGGATGCTGGTGCGGACACTCTATTGGGTGGTGCAGGAAATGACACCCTTGATGGTGGTGCTGGTGCAGATCGTCTTTCGGGTTTTGGCGGCTCAGATTTGTTTGTTCTTTCTAAAGGAGACGCTAACAATATCATCTATGACTATACCGACGATATAGACAAATTTGGTCTGGAACTCTCTAGCTTTAGCAATAGTACTGTGGGGGATGTATTTACCAGCGAATTAACTATTGCTCAAAGCGGTACATCTACGACTATTTCCTCTGGCAGCAATGTATTGGCAACTGTCTACAATACTACTGCAACAAACGTAACAGTAGACGATTTTACAGACTTTTAATTCTCTTTAAACAAGTTTTTGGGCGAACAATAAATCGCCCTGATTTAGTCATTTCTTACTAATCACCATGAAAAATACACGACTTCTATTTTTAACCGCTACGACTATTGTCGGTACAGTTTTATCTACTACCGCTGCCCAAGCTTTTGATTTTTCATTTGCCAGTCACAATTCGGGTGCAGGAACATTTTCTTACGACTTAACCCTAGGCGCAGGAGAAACTTTTTCCCCTGGGGATTCTATAGCCCTAACTGGCTTAAGTGGAGTGGCTGTTGCTAATTCTAGTAGTGATTTTACAATTACTGGCTCTGATAGTGTGTCGGCTAATTTCCAGCCTAATACCGTTCTTTCTGGGGCAAACACTTTTACCAATGCTATCACCCTGACTTCTAACGATTCTCTGGAAATAATTAATTATTCAGGCAATTCCAGTTTGGGTTCATTTAGCGGTACAACTTCTCCTGTTGCTGTTCCCTTCGAGCCATCTGCGAATTTAGGAATTTTTACTCTTTTGGGATTAATTGGTTTTAGTCACTTGCGTAAAAGTTTCAAATCTTAAAACCCAGTTGAAATAAACTCAAATAACTTTAACTAAAGGGAGAAAACATCTCTCTTTTTTTATGAATAAAATATTCTTGCTATGGTTGATTCTGGAAAATTGATTATTAATGACGAATAACTGATAATCGATCGATAGTGGTTGAGGACACAATTTGAATAAGCTATTAAAAATATCCCATGCGATCGATTTTATCAATGAGTGGATTGGTCGCCTAACTTACTGGCTAGTGCTATTGATGGTGGCAGTTGGTGCATGGAATGTGTTGGGGAGATATATCGGGCGCATCATCGGCACTAATCTTACTTCTAATGCCCTAATTGAAATTCAGTGGTATCTGTTTGATGTGGTGTTTTTACTTGGTGCAGCCTATGCCCTCAAATACAACGAACACGTTAGAGTAGATATTTTTTATAAAGGCTGGAGTCTTCGTCGCAAAGCCCTAGCTAATTTTTTAGGCAATATTATATTTTTAATTCCTTTTAGCTCTTTGATAATTTATTATTCCTGGGGAACAGTAGTCAATTCTTGGAAAATATTAGAAATGTCTCCCGATCCTGGCGGTTTGCCTCGCTATCCGATCAAATCCGCGATTATTATTGCTTTTATTTTATTAATCCTCCAAGGGATATCAGAAGCTATTAAAAACTGGAATATTTATATTGAAACTAGTAATAGTCAGGAGGATAGCTAAATGGGTTATGACTGGCTGGGAATGGCAATGTTTGCAGGAGCGTTGGTCTTATTGTCTATTGGCTTTCCTGTGGCTTTCTCTTTAGGAGGAGTAGCAATATTATTTGCTTTGATTGGCGCAGCAGTAGGTGAATTTAGCTTTAGTTTTTTCAATGCCATGCCCAGTCGCATCTTTGGAATTATGGCTAACTATACCCTCTTAGCAATCCCTTATTTCATCTTTTTGGGTTCGATGCTAGAAAAAACTGGTATCGCCGAGAAGCTATTAGAAACAATGGGCATTCTCTTTGGTAGAGTCAGAGGCGGTTTAGCTTTAGCCGTAGTGATAGTGGGAGCTTTACTAGCTGCATCTACGGGGGTAGTAGCGGCAACGGTAGTAGCGATGGGTTTGATTTCTTTACCTATCATGTTGCGCTATGGCTACAGTAAAGAATTAGCTGCGGGGGTAATTGTCGCATCGGGAACACTAGGGCAGATTATTCCTCCTAGTGTAGTGCTGGTGGTTTTAGGCGATCAATTGGGTATTCCCGTTGGTGATTTATTTATTGGCTCATTAATTCCTGGGTTGATGATGGCAACAGCTTTTGCCCTCCATGTATTAATTGTGGCATTTCTCAAGCCTGAAGTTGCCCCAGCCTTACCTGCCAACGTCAGAATTGGCGGTAAAAAGCTTTTAGTCAGAGTGATTACGGTAATGCTTCCTCCATTATTGTTGATCGTGATAGTGTTGGGCAGCATTTTCTTTGGAATCGCTACCCCCACAGAAGCAGGTGCATTGGGTTCGGTTGGAGCAATAATTCTTGCTGCAATTAACGGCCAGTTGAATTGGGCTGCACTGCGAGAAGTGTGCGATGCAACCATGCGAATTACCACCATGGTAATGTTTATTTTGCTTGGCTCTACTGCATTTAGTTTGGTCTTTAGAGGCTTGGGAGGAGACAGATTTATGTCAAACCTCCTAATCGATATTCCTGGGGGAACAATTGGCTTTTTACTAGTCAATATGCTGGTAATATTCTTGTTAGGCTTCTTTATCGACTTCTTTGAAATTGCCTTTATTGTTATTCCTATTTTTGCCCCCGTAGCTCAACAGTTGGGTATAGATTTGGTCTGGTATGGAGTGATTATTGGGGCTAATCTGCAAACTTCTTTTTTAACTCCACCTTTTGGCTTTGCTCTTTTCTATTTACGGGGAGTCGCACCACCAGAATTGAAAACGGAGGATATTTATCGCGGGGCAATTCCCTTTATCTGCCTGCAACTTTTGGTATTGGCTTTGATTATTATCTTCCCCCAAATAGTTAGTTTCCTACCTTCTTTGAGTGCATCCCCAGGGGCAGTTTAATATGAGATTACCAAAGTCAGGAGGTAGTGGAATATTGTTTGTGCAAACCTTTTTGTCGTACTTATGACATTACAAATTTTCTTTGTTGGACGCTCACGTTAATTATCATTCGGTAAACAATGTAGATAAACCTGAGATAATGATCGGCGATAGTTAAGATAAATAGAGTAAGGTACAATCAATATTTTGCCAACAGTATGACAGATAAGATTTTCGCTGCTTTTCAGTCTCCTGGCCCGATAATATTTGAAATAGGTCGTTTTGCTGTCCGTTGGTATGGTTTACTAATTGCCTCATCAGTTTTGATCGGTTTAACTCTTTCTCAGTATCTAGCCAAACGTCGCCAAGTCAATCCAGAATTACTGGGAGATTTAGCTATTTGGTTAGTCCTTTTTGCCATTCCCGCAGCCAGAATCTATTACGTTTTGTTTGAATGGCAAGAATACTCTCAACGCCCAGAAGATATTATTGCAATCTGGAAGGGGGGGATCGCTATACACGGGGCAATTATTGGGGGCACTTTGGGAACGATTATATTTGCTCGTCTTAATCGCACTTCTTTATGGCAGTTACTAGATTTGGTTGTACCTTCAGTTATCTTAGGACAGGCAATTGGTAGATGGGGTAACTTCTTTAACTCCGAAGCCTTTGGCAAGCCTACCGATTTACCTTGGAAGCTATATATTGCACCTCGCTATCGTCCCTTAGATTTATTAAATTCTGAATACTTTCACCCTACTTTTTTGTATGAGTCTCTTTGGAATCTGGGAGTGTTTGCCATCTTGTTGTTTGTATTCTTCTGGGGCTTGAAAAATCGTAATCGCCTCAAAATAGGAACATTAACAGGTATATATTTGATCGCCTATAGTTTAGGTCGAGTTTGGATTGAATGGTTGCGTACTGATAGTCTTATGTTAGGCCCTTTAAAAGTGGCTCAGGTCATTAGCTTAAGCGCGATCGCTTTAGGTTGTTTAATTTTAGCTTGGCTTTACCTATTCAAACGCCCACTTCCTGATGTTGTCTCTCCTCGAAAACAACAACCTACTAAGTAATCTTGAGAGCTAATAACTAACCAGTGATAAATGATAAATGGTAAATTATAAATGACAAATGAAACGAGTCTCAAACCTGCTGTATACATTATTGGTGCAGGGCCAGGAGATCCTGAATTACTAACTCTCAAAGCCTATAAAATTCTCGCTCAAGCTGATGTAATTCTATATGCTAATTCTTTAGTACCCAAGCAAATTTTACAGGATGTAAAAAGTGATGCAGAGTTAGTAGCCACGGGCAACAAGACCCTCGAAGACATTATTCCTTTGGCGATCGCCAGAGTTAGAGAGGGGAAGTCAGTAGTACGTCTTCATTCTGGGGATCTAACTTTGTACAGTGCAATCGGCGAGCAAATGCAAGCTTTTAGCGATGCAGATATCCCTTTTGAGCTTATTCCTGGTATTAGTGCTTTCCAAGCCGCTGCTGCAAAGCTTAGTACAGAATTGACTATTCCAGAGCTAGTCCAGACGATTATTTTAACCAGAATTAGCGGTAAAGCCTCTGCTGTACCCAATGCAGAAGAATTATCTTCTCTAGCCGCTCATAAAGCCAGTTTATGCCTGTATTTAGCTGCTCGTCATATAGAAAAGGCTCAGGAAAAATTATTACAACACTACCCAGCAGATACCCCTGTAGCAGTATGCTATCGAGTGGGTTGGCAAGATGAGCAAATTTGGGTAGTACCTTTGGAAAAAATGGCGGCGGTTACTAGAGAAAACGATCTTATTCGCACTACTTTATACCTAATTAGTCCAGCACTCCAAGAAAACGTTATCACGCGATCGCGTCTATACCATCCCGAACATTCTCATTTATTTCGTCCTCAAAATAATAAAAAGGAAAAAAGTATTTAAAACTTTGAATTTGGTTAATCTGTAGATTATTCATAAAGCACTTTTGTGTTATGCAACACTAACTTAAGATATAGTTGTTGGTTAGGATTGTTAAGAAATAAAAATATTATTGGGAGATAATCTTGGATAGTAGTCAAACAAAAAAAATAGCTGATGCTTTAGAAACAGCCCGATCCGTAGCGTGGGGCGCAGCTGATATTCTTAGTTCTTTTTATCACAAAGACACTTCTGATTTGGATATTAAAGACAAAAAAGATGGCCCTGTTACCGAAGCTGATATGGCAGCTAATAAATATATCGTAGGCAGATTAAAAGAAGAATTAGGCACAGAAGAATTTGGCTATTTATCCGAAGAAACTTTTGATGTAAAAAAAGCCGAGCCTGTAGACCATGATTGGGTTTGGATTATCGATCCTCTTGATGGTACTAGAGATTTTATTGACAAGACTGGTGAATATGGGATGCACATCGCCTTAGCTTATCAAGGTCGCCCTGTAATTGGTATTGTGGCTATTACCGAATCACATAAGGTTTATTTTGCTTCTAAAGATGGAGGTACTTTTGTAGAAACTAAAGACGGCACTGTTACTCCCATTAAAGTAAGCGATCGCAGTAAGATTGAAGATTTATACTTAATTGTAAGTCGTTCTCACCGTGACGATCGCTTTCAAAAGTTGATTGATGGTCTGCCCTTTGCTGGTAAAAAGTACATGGGGGGCGTTGGGGGCAAAATTTCTACTTTATTAGAGCAAGAATCTGATGTTTATATTTCCTTGTCGGGTAAATCCGCTGCTAAAGACTGGGATTTTGCTGCACCAGAGTTGATTTTGACTGAAGCTGGCGGGAAGTTTACTTATGTTGATGGCAAGCCTGTTTTCTACAATCAAGGGGATGTAAAACGTTGGGGTTGTATTGTGGCTACCAATGGTCATTGTCATGAAGATCTTTGTGCTAGAGCAACTGCCATGCTTGCAGAAATTGACAAAGCATAATTGTGGTGACTTTACATGGCAACCAATCTATCTTCTAACAAAACAGCGAGCCTGTATTGAACACCTTCGGATGAGATTAAAAGTTATCTTTTAGAAGATATGTCTGATGTGAATTAAAACGATCGAATAGAACGTCTATAAACTAAGGAATTAGGCGATCGGGTAAGCTTATCTAGCCTACTTGTAAATGAATTAAAAGCTAATAGCTAATGGCTAAGAGCGCACAAAGCGAAGCTTTAAAAGCGTCGCTAGGACAGGGGATCTCGCTTCTGAGCTGCTCCGCATAATTTATTAGTTTAAAAAAATATCTATTGAGAAGCTGAATTAATTACTTAATTCAGCTTTTTAATTTGTAAGTTTAAGCCTCGAAAAAAAGCTTTGTTCTATTAATTTTGAAATAATTAAGAAACTAGTTGCTAATTCAACCAGTTGCCTAAAAAAAGATAAATTGTCAAAGTTTATATTTGTTAAGAATATTATCAATTGGCGTTGAAAAACAGAGATTAAATAAAGTTATAACTAGTGGTGAAAACAAGTTAATTTTCATCAAAAATTTATTAGTTAAAATACTCAAGTGCCAAGCCAGAATTCTAATCTTATTGTTGAAATTTTTCAGAAATTACTACAGAAAAACAATACCAATGCTTATCGAATATCCAAAGAGCAAGATATTGATAAAGCCTATCTTAGTAAGCTTTTTAGCGGAGCGATCGCTAAACCAGGAAAAAACAAGCTAGCAGTTATTGCTAAAGCTTTAAACATCGAACTAGAACCATTACAACTAGTGTTCAGCAATCCAGAAATTGCCATTCAAGAACTCAGCTTGGAAAATATTGAATTAGATTTAAATTTATCGCCAAATATTAGATCGAAGCATGATTGGGGCGCAGCACCAGATGGTATTGTTTGCTATGGCAGAAAATCAGAAATGATTGATCTTCAGCGATTAATTAAAATCAACTGTTGTCGTGTTTTAACTATTTTTGGTATGGGAGGAATTGGTAAAACTACTTTAGCAATGGAAATCGCTAGACAACTGGAAACAGAATTTGATCATATACTTTGGCGTACGTTGACTCACATATCTTTAGTGGAAGTAGTAATCCAAGATGCTTTAAGGCTATTTGGTAACAAAAAGCCCGAGGCTACTATCTCGCAACAAATAGCTAATTTACTACAATATTTACGCGATCGCCGTTGTTTGTTAATTCTAGACCAGGTAGAAACTATTTTATCTACAGGAAATGCTTTAGATATTTATCAAAATGGTTATGAGTTTTATGGTGAATTATTCAAGCAAATAGCCGAAACAAACCATCAAAGTTGTTTGGTATTAGTTAGTAATGAAAAACCTAAAGATATATCGATATTAGAAGGTGATTCAGCGTCTATTTATTCTTGGCAATTGAAAGGTTCAACAGCAGTTTGCTATAAAATACTACAATATAAAGAAATGATTCCTAGCCCCGCATGGGATGAACTAATTGCAGCATATCGGGAGCATCCCTTAGCAATTAAAATAGTAGGTAGCATGATTAAAGAGTTATTCGATGGGAATGTCTCCGAATTTTTGCGTTTAAATACTCTATTTTTAGGGGATCTAGAATTCATCCTCCACGAGCAATATTATCGTCTTTCTGACTCAGAAAAATATATCGTCAACATAATTGCTCAAATGAATAAACCTTTATCTCTTCAAGAATTAAGCGAGCAATATGCAACAAAATTACGTGCTTCTGAAATCATGAATAGTCTTAATAATCTTAAAAGGCGATCGCTAATAGAGATAATCGTTGGAGATAAAAGCTGGCAAAAAAGCTTTGTACCTTTATCACAGGAGGTACAAATCAATAAAATTAACTTTTACACTATTCAACCCGTAGTGCGAAAATATATAACGTCACAAACCTAAGTTCTCTATGAGCTATTGTTTTAATCCTTATTGTTCTCATCCCCATAATAGTTCTCAAGATATATGCAACCATTGTGGTGCGAATTTACTATTGCAGCAACGTTATAGAGGAGTAAAGCTTTTAGGAAAAAGTCAACTAGCCCTAACGGTGGAGGTTATAGATACTCATCACGAAGGGGCAACAGAAGATTTGGCAGATCTTTCCCCTAAAGTTCTGAAAATCCTGCTGACTAACTATCCTAAAGCTGTGGAATTATTTCAACAGGAAGCAAAAATACTGAGACAAATAAACCATAAAGGTATTCCAACTTTGGCAACTGATGGTTATTTTAGTTTTCAGCCCCAGTGGAACAATTATCCTGTTCATTGTTTAGTAATCAACAAGATTCCAGGTTTAGATTTAGAACAATGGTTGAAACAACCAAATAACCAAGCAATGAGCCAAGAAAAAGCTCTAAATTGGTTGAAACAACTGCTCGACATATTATTTCAACTTCATCAGCAGCAATATTTCCATCGAGACATTAAGCCCAGCAATATTATCCTCCAGCCCAATGGAGAATTAGCTTTAATAGAATTTGGAGCGGCGAGAAAAGTGACTGCTACCTATTTAGGCAAAGTCGGGGTCAATCAAGGAGTTACCAGTATTGGTACGCCTGGTTATATTTCTCCCGAACAACTAAATGGTGCAGCTTTACCTCAATCTGATTTTTTTGGCTTAGGGCGTACTTTCGTTCACCTCTTAACAAGAAAACATCCCCAAGAGCTAGACAAAAATATAGATACGGGAGCAATTATTTGGCGAGATTTTGCACCGCAAGTATCCGTTTCTTTCGCTGATTTGCTTGATTCGATGATGAATTTTTCACCAGGAAAACGTCCGATTAATATTGAAGCTATCAACAAAGCATTAACCAAAGTAGAACAGTTTCCCCATAAGCCACTAATTAAAAAGAACTTCAAATCCAAGTTATCTTTGCCTATTACTCTTGGAATGTTATTTTTCCCCTTATCTATGGTGGGTTTGTTTAGCTTGGGAAATAACTTCAAGCAAGAATTAGCGGCTGATAAAATAGACGATGCTCCTCTGTGTCAGAATCTTACCTGCATCAACCGCGATCCCATTGACAATAAATGCGATCGCGATTCTCAAACTATTACTTCCAATATTGCTAACTATCGTCTAGGTTCAGATTTAATAGCCTATCGCATTGAAGTACGCTACTCTGCTAACTGCCAAGCCGTTTGGGCGAGATCTGAAGCACCTTATCGCTCATCTCATTACATAGAAGACAAACAAGGAAATATATATGGTCAAGTAGACATAATTAAAGATGGTTGGAACAGACATTATGCAGACATGGCTCCAGGAAAAGATATTCAAATTCGTGCCTGTGCAAAACCTCCTGTGGGAGAAACAGGCTGTACCAACTTTGTTCAACTTTAACTAATCTCTGACAAAAGAAACTAAGATTTTAATCGATCCCATGCCCTAGTCTGCATATAAAGTTATTTTAGGAGCTTCACCTACTATGACAGTCACTGCTGTTGAAGCTTCAGCACCTTTGGCATCGACAATTGTGTAATTAAAAGTATCATTTCCCGAAGTACCCCTATTTGGAGTGTAGAGTACCTTGCCTTCTTGGACGACAACCGTACCTTCGCTTAAGAAACCATCTACTTCTTCTATAGTAAATGTATCTCCATCTGGATCGCTATCATTAGCCATTACATCGATTAAAATATTTTCTCCGTAAGGCGTTTCAACTCGATCTGTAACAGCCATGGGAGCTTGATTCCCAATAAGATCTTCTGGTATCGAATCAAGGTTTTCCTCGCCAATATAAATAGCAAAGACAATATCGTTATAATCCTTATCTCCACCCTCGTATAAATCTTCCCAAGCTAAGACTAAATAATCTTTTTGATATTGATAAGCCATGACATGTTGAATTCGATCGGGATTGCGATCGATACCTGCAAAATAAGTATAAAAACTAGAGTTTTGGTAACCGTTGGCAAGCAAAGAAAAGTCTAGTGTGGAACCTGCTTTGATTTCGCCAAGACTTACATAGTCACCTGATTGCAGTTGTTCTGAGCTATTACCCATAGAGCCATCAACAAAGATTAATCCTTCTGTGCTAGTTGTTCCTGTAGTTTTGATCTTTAATTGATTGCGATATCCTGCTCCTTCGTGAATAAAATAGACTTTTAGATCTTCGATGTCTTGGATTAAAGAAAGTTTAGTTCCATCAAGTCTACGAGCATTCAGCTCGTCTAAGTCAATAGCACTAGCTTCTTCACGAACAAACTGTTGAAACGCATTGACACCTTGCCCCGCATTGCTACCATCTTCATTAGTGTACTCGGTAGTATGAAATTCCGTCGCTGAATTATTGTGTCGATGAAAATTAAAATCGGAGAAGCTAAAATTAGCATTTGCTGGGAAAGTTGCAGCGAAAGTTAAAGCAATAGTAGTTAAAAATAATGATGAGTTTTTAAAATTCATGGGTTGATATTATTATTAGATTAGTGTTTACTTTTAAAGTTAATTTTGAATATCAGCGCAATAAGTTTGAGCATTTAATAGACCCTGGGTAAGACTTTTTAAAGTGTTTTTTTGCTTGTCATTAATAATATTTTTAGTTTCGCCATAGGCTTTAGCGATCGCAGTCTTAGTATCTTCTGTCTGCTCTAAATGATTACAAACAACTCTGATTAATTCTTCATCAGTCATCATGATGCTTTGAGCTTTTGCAGGAAGAGAAAATATTAATGAACTCAAACAAATAAATAAAGCTGCTTTTTTCATAATGGTTAATTATATCTTTGTGTCTTATAAGCCATTTATAACTAAAAAGAGCACGAATGTAATTACCGATCTGTGGTTAATACTGAAACTTTATAATTTTAGCTATTTTCTTTATCTAGTATTGTTTTAAAAGATAAATTTACGTAAAATTACTGAAGAGATAAGTGAAGCTGAGATAAAATAAATTTTGACAAGAAACTCTTTTTTCATCAAATCTTTAAAAAGGAGTTTTAACTATAGAGAAAACTATCTATAGCGATTTTTATATACACGAGGGCTAATAACTGATGGCTAATTAAGATGTACCTCACAAATCTAAAAATTGCTATAGCAAGCAAAAAAAATGGAAATATGTAATTTTTTGCCCAATTGACAACACGTTCTAACTAAATTATGGACAAATGTGCTTGATTTGAGACAATAATTTAAAACTAGAGACAGATTCCTTTACAAGGCATTTTGTATATTTTCTAGGTGTATATATATTATTAGCTTTGAATCCGAAGTTGAGAATATCTTAAAAATAATATTCTTCGCCAATAAAAAAGCGATCGCACTTTATCAAGTCCAGAGTAATAAAGTAAACAACTTAAGTAAATCAAACAAATGAAATTTCAGTATTCATATACCAGACTACACGTCAAAGATTTTCAGGCTTGTCATAATTTCTACCAGAATATTTTAGGATTAGAGGCAACTTTTACCTCAGAAATTGATTCCTATGTCGAATTAACTGATGGCAAAGTCAAGTTAACCCTACTGAATCAAAACAAAATCAAAGAATACTTGGGTACTAAGACTAATTTCTTGTTTGAGCCAGAAAGCGATCGCATTGCTTTAAGTTTTCAGGTAGAAGATGTAGATCGAGCATGTCAATATCTTAAAGAAAAAGGCGTTGAAATCGTTAGTCCACCGTGGAATGTAATTGACTGGGGCATCAAGTTAGCACTAGTTAGAGATCCCGAAGGAAATCTCATTGAAATGTCTCAGAAGGGTGAAATGGTTGGGGCAGAATAGTCATGTATAGCCTACAAAAATAGATAAGGACATTAAAGCGATTGGCTCGTAGGTAGCAAGTAGCAAGTAAGGAAATAAACGTCCTGACGTTTATGCTAAAGGCAAATTTTTAGCTGCTATATTAGTTGAGCAGTATTTTTTGTTCAAAGGTAATGAAAAAACTCCATTTTGCGATCGCTTTTTGTGCATTTACTTCCTTTAGTTTAATTTTATCCCCTTCAAGCTATAGTTTGGAGTATGCAGGTTTGACTGATAATTTAGGTAATGTAAGCACAAGGGTGCTGAGTAAATTGGGTTATGATTGCAAAACCTCTAATGTGGGTATAGTTTGCCAGAAATGCCAAGTTGAAGCTAATAAACAAAAATGCGTTGCCTATTTATGTGATGTATTAACCAAAAAATGCCGTAAAAAATCGGCAGAGCTTCCTAGATTACCCAATTTTGGTAGAGACAACTAAATATCTACAATAACAATATTTCAAATAATCGTATCTTATTTGAGCATTTTCAAGTAAAACTCAGACGAGCTGGGTATATTCTGAGTCAATTTGCTGAAAAATTGAAAATAGGCAATATTTACAGCATTTTTTGTGAAAGTTAAGCTATCATAGCTAATCGAACATTGTCAGACTTAATATTAACTGCGATCGCTATGATAGAAAAATCCCAGGTTTTGTCTACAGTACAACAAATTAAGCTACGCAAGTTGGAATTAGAAGTAGAAGCCTTGAGAGAGCAAGTACAACATCAATGTAATTCTGAAGAACAATCTTTGGCAAAAGCAGACAGCGATATCACTATTTCTCCATCGGCTTCATCAGCCATGTCTCAGCTTAAATAACGTGAGTTTGAGATAAGCTGAATGCCTTACTACACAACCAACTCAAAAACCACTTTTTCTATGCTAGTTTGTAAATTTAGAAGATTGAAAAATCTTTTAAAAGCTAATGGCGTGCGCGTGGAGCGCACCGACAACGCTTCGCGTTGGCGACGAACTCCAGTTCGTGCTAATAGCTATCCTAACAAATCAATCCTGTTAACCCGAACTGACGTTAAATAGCATAGACCAAGATTATGAGTGATTAGCCACAGGCTGTAGATTAGGATCGCTATAGTCAGGGTTGGTTATAAAATCACGGTCGGTTAGACTATTTAAAAATTCAATCAAATCGTTAATTTCCGATTCAGTAGCTTCAAATCCTTTAACAAAACCGCTTTTGTAGGGATTTTGACTACCTATACCCGCTAATTCACCTTCAGAAATAGTTCTTCCTCCCGCTTGATAATGTGCGATCGCATCTCGTAATGTAGCAACACTTCCGTCGTGCATGTAAGGTGCAGTCAGAGCAATATTCCGCAGGGTAGGCACTTTAAAACGTCCCATATCTTCAGCTTCTTGAGTAATTTCATTGATTCCTGTGTTGGGTGTGGGATAAGCACCTTGTCCGTCAATGTTGTATAGCCCCGTATTGTGAAATGCCACTTCAGTAAAAGCTAAATTTTCATGTTGAACTGAATCGCTAAAGTTGATTCCACCATGACAGTGAAAACATTCCATCTGTTCGCTGTTAAACAATTTTTCCCCTCTTTTTGCTGCGGCAGAGATAGCGTTTTGTTCTCCCAAGTAACGATAGCGATCGTAGGGAGAATTGAAAGAAACCAAGCTTCTTTGAAAACTAGCAAGAGCTTTAGTCATATTTTTGACATTTACTGGCTTTTGTTCCTGTTTAAATGCCAATTCAAACATTTTCTGGTATTTGGGATCTTGTTGCATCCACTCCATCATTTCT
>CAKZYI010000619.1 GCA_937884735.1 uncultured Pleurocapsa sp. | reverse complement strand
TAAATTCGAAAACATTATGGCAAATCTAAAAAATATCCAAGCGATGATGGTATTCAAGATAAGCAAACGCTTTGAATAAGGAACGAGGATAAAGGATGAGAAACGAAACGCTTTCAATTGCCCACTAAAAATATTTAATCTATCTTTCAACATTTGAGTTCTGTATCTTGGCTTTTTTATCATGACAATTCAATATTTTGAGTAATAGATCGGTTAAACAATAAATATTATCTCTACCTCTATAATTGCTGATTCTTCTACAATTTTAGTAATCAGTAATTAGTAGTCATTCATGAGTAGCAGCAAATCATCAGATGTAGTAGTAATAGGTAGTGGAATTGGTGGCTTGTGTTGTGCTGCACTGCTAGCTAAGTATGGTTACAAAGTAACCGTGTGCGAGAGTCATTCTATCCCTGGTGGTGCTGCCCATAGTTTTGAACGGGATGGCTATAAGTTTGATTCGGGGCCTTCTTTGTACTCTTGCTTGTCTTCTAGCCCCACAATCAATCCGCTGCGACAGGGATTAGATGCTATTGAAGAAGATATAGAATGGGCGAACTATGACGTGTGGGGTTGTCGTTTACCTGAAGGAGATTTTGATGCTTATGTGGGGGCAGATCATTTTGCTGAGGTGCTGACAAAGCTGCGGGGAGAAGATGCGGTAACTCAATGGCGCAAACTACAGGCGGAAATGAAGCCTCTGGCTGATGCAGTAAATGCTCTGCCTCCTTTGGCGATGCGGTTTGATTTGGGTGCGGCTATTAGTATTGGTCAATATTTGCCTAATACTGTTTGGCATCTACCTAATATTCTGCGTTTGACTAGACCGTTTAGCGAAGTGATGGATGGGATAGTTACAGATTCGTTTGTTCGTAATTGGATGGACTTACTTAGCTTTTTGCTATCGGGTTTACCTGCCAGTGGCACTGTTGGGGCGGAAATGGCTTTTATGTTTGCTGAATGGTATAAGCCAGGAGTACAGCTAGATTATCCAATGGGTGGTAGTGGTGCAATTGTGGATGCACTGGTGCGGGGGTTAACCAAAAAAGGTGGTGAGATTATTTATAATGCTCACGTTGAGGAAGTGTTGGTAGAGAAGAATAAAGCCGTAGGAGTACGTTTACGCAATGATAAAAAAATAAGAGCTAGCAAAGCAGTGGTTTCCAATGCTTCGGTATGGGATACTCTATCTCTAATTCCTCAAGGAGTGTTACCCAAAAGTTTTGTCCAAGAAAGAGCAAGTACTCCAGAATGTGAAAGTTTTATGCACCTACATTTGGGTATTGATGCAACAGGATTGGAAGATTTGGAATGTCACTATATAGTAGTTAATGATTGGGATAGAGGCGTAACAGCACCGCAAAATGTGGTGGTGATGTCTATTCCTTCGGTATTAGACCATAGCCTTGCACCAGCAGGAAAACACTCAATCCATGTTTATACTCCTGGTAATGAACCCTATGAAATTTGGGCGGGTATGGATCGTCGCAGTGATGAATATAAACAATTAAAACAAGAACGTGCAGAAGTGATGTGGCAGGGTTTGGCAAGAGTTATTCCTGATATACGCGATCGCGCTGAACTTACTTTAGTCGGGACTCCCCTTACCCACAAACGCTATCTGCGTCGTCATCATGGTACTTATGGGCCAGCCCACAAAGCGGGGGAAGCTTTATTTCCTGGCTCAAATACCCCCATTTCTGGATTGCTTTGCTGTGGGGATTCTACTTTTCCTGGCATTGGTATTCCTGCGGTGGCTGCTAGTGGCGCGATCGCAGCTAACACCATCGCACCTTTGCAAAAACACCTAGAAATTTTAAATTAAAATTTCAAACTAGGTTTCATAATTAACGACCGCGTTTGAGGTCATAAATTACTTTTTCGGCTAGCCAGTTGGGTTTACGACCTGGATGCGTCACCAATGTACCTGATAATAAACGACTGGCGGTTTCTTTGTTGTGTACTAGTCTGAGTAATTCCCGACGTAGTTTGGGACTAACTCGATCGAGCAAAACAGTAGAATTATTATTAGTCGTAGGAAAAGAATTAGCCCAAGAAGGCTTATAAGTGCGGGTTAGATGATGTGCAATGACACCAGTGCCTATTGCTAAACCAGTTAAACCAATAATGTTTTTGAAACTATCTCCAGATTCGCTGTTATAGGGAGAGCGAGCTTTGCCATAATTTTGGCTCATAATTAATTCTGCTTTAGTTGCCTCATAGTTATGATTTTTGCTACCTCTATCAGGCATTGTTTGGCTACTAATAACTCCTATGCCTATTGAAGTTGTCAAAATCGCTTTAAGGGAAAACATTTTGTTTTTATCTATTGATAAATTTATACCTGTTATGATTATGGCGATCGAGTATGACAACGGCATGACAAAGACATGACGATTTAATTTCTGTGGTGGCTGCTAAAAGCGATCGCTTAAATAATTATCTCATTAAGAAAATTAAAGGGTTGAAAATAGAGAATTGGAAAAGCTAAATTGAAGCATCAATCTATAGCTTTTCTAGGATGACTGGTGTCATTTTGTCACCAAGAGTTACAATAAAAGAATACTATTTACTCTGACAATTTCTATGTCAAGCAACACAAAAAATGATGGTCGAGTTACGGCGAGGATTCCTCAACAAGTAAAAGATACTCTAGAACAAGCAGCTTCATTATCTGGTTCAACATTAAATCAATTTATTGTAGGCGCAGCTTTAAAAGAAGCTCAAAAAGTATTGGAAGCAGAAAGAATAATTGAACTATCTCAGCGTGATGCAGAACAAGTATTTTCTCTTTTGGAAAATCCGACTGCTGCCAATGAAAGATTAAAAGCTGCGATTGCCAAACATCAAGAATTTTTCAATGAAACTGATTAAATTATTGGATGGAGCTTGCGATCGCAATAGTTTTGACTGCGGGAATGAAGCTCTAAACGGTTATCTTCGCGCAATCGCTAGACAACACAATAAAAAAGGAGTTTCTCGTACTTTTATTTTGGTAGATTCAGCACAACCTCAAACAATAATAGGGTTTTTTACTCTAGTCCTTTGCGAAATTCGTGCTGTTCAATTACCAAAAAAGTGGAGTAAAAAATATCCCACTACCATTGCAGGAGTAAAATTAGCTAGGTTAGCGGTAGATAAAAAATATCAACGTCAGGGAATTGGTGAAATTTTAATGGTAGAGGCAATGAAAAGAGCCTTAATTATTGCCGACAATGCAGGAGTAATTGGTCTATTCGTAGATGCTAAAGACGAAGCAGCAAAAAAATATTATCAAAGATATGATTTTATAAGCTTCATTGACAACCCTTTGTCCATGTTTTTGCCTTTAGCCACAATTAAAGAAATATTATAAAAAAAAGAAAGCTAATTTTGATGATCGCTTTAAACGTAATTGCAATTGACTGGTTTTTTAAAGTCTGGTTGGGTAGACAAACAAAATAATTTTACTTATTATTTTTAATGCATTTAGAGATTTCAAATAGGTATTCAAATACTATCGTTGTTGCTATAGTGGTCGTTGTTTTCCATTATATTTGTGTCTAAATCGGCAATTTATCCTGATTTACAAGAGTTACTAGTAAAACCAAGCGATCGCTTAGAATTTATTACTAAGTTTTGGCTAATTTCTGTTACTGGCGACTTAGTATTAACATATTTATGTTATTTATCTGCTCCTTTAATTTATACCAAAGAAAACTTTTTAGCGAGTACAATTGGTGGCTTAATTATTGGAGGTATACTTGGCTTTTTTGTAGGTGCAATCAATGGTGTATTGCAATATATTTTGCTACGTAAATATTTAATTAGAGAGTGGATAATTGCTGTTACTATTCGCACTATTTTTTATAGTACTCAAATTGTAATAGTTTTGCTTTGGTACATTCATAACACTAATTTTCCTACAACAGAATCTAGTTTTTTTGATGTTAACCCAATCTGGCTCGCTATTTCTAAAATTCTTTTTCCATTTTTGACTATCTCATTATTTCTGGTACAAGGATTGCTTCAATGGGCGGTTTTTAAAACTTATATCAAAAAAATAAATTGGTGGCTATTTTTCCCTTTGATAACTGGATATATATCTGGATTACAGTATTTGCCCATAGCTTTAATTTTGTGGTTTATGCTGAGAAGAAACTTAGCTAATGTTCGTCAAGTATTTCACTATCTACTAACCTTATGGGGTGTGTCTTACATAATCTTTTCTCCCACAGCCAGAAGAGTGCTTTACGATAGCGGAAATCAAATACTAATTAATTTAGGAACAGCTATCAGTCATCTTGAAACTTGGTTAGTATATGGTAATTTTGATACTTGGATTGGCTTTTGGTTTAGTTGGACTATGAATATTTTTACCTTTGCCATGATGCAAGCTTTTGCAATATGCTGCTTTCGTAAGCAAAATCCTGATTCTTATTTATACTTGGACTCAAGCTCTCGGTTTATCAATACTTCAGATATAAATGGCTTTTTTAAAACTCGCTCTATTATTAATAAACTACAAGAGCAAATCAATTATATCTGGAAAGATGAGCTTGATTCTCGTTTTGCGCTGAGTTATTGGTTATCTGTGCAAAATGATGGATCGATTATTGCCTGTCATCCAATTAATCAAGTATCTCAAGATAATTTAGAAATGACACCTTTAGCTCAATTAATAAATAATCCTGTATCAAATATTTCCCAAACAACTGCTAAATTACAAGTAACTTTTACTTCTCCTTCAATAGTAGAAATAAAGTCTTTATTGGGAATGCCATTTTATCTGCTTTGCATTATTAATTTGAGTACTGTTTTTGTCGTTAATTTGACAATTATGCCGATATTATTTTCCATAATATTAAAGTGAATTAAACAAAGAATTTTTAAATTTTTAGCTTTATAAGCTTATAGAAGAAAAGCTTTTCATGGATTCAATCAGTTGGTCGAAATAAGGTTCGAGATTGGCTTGTTGTTCTGGTTGAAATTCTTTGAGACTAAAAACTTTTAACTGTTCCAAACCCAAAACCATTGCCTCAAGAGGAACATCTAATTCTTGATATAGTTGCTCCATATATTTTAAACCGCGATCGCTTATATAGTTGATAGATTGACCGCTAATACCATAACTAATACAGCGTAAAAAATGCCAAAAGTCTCGCCAACATGCTTCTGCGCGCATTGGAGGGTACAAGCCTCCTCCAGGCTCAAGAATACCTGGATTGGCATCTAAAACTACTCCTCTAGCATTAGAAACTATTTTTGACACACTATCCCGTAGTATTTTCCCCTGTTCTAAACCCTGAAATAAACTCGGAACGAGAGTTTTGATTTGTTTTATGTCTTCATCCGTCAAATATTGTCCAGTATCATCTGCTTGTTGAAAAATATTAGTTACATCTGACGGATACTGCCAATTTTCAAAGCTAACAATGCGAGACTTCTTGATTAGTTCTTTTACTTTGTCACTGAGCATTTTGATTTAAGGGATGGTTGCTCTGTTTAATATATAACGTCTGATGTAAATTGATACAAATAGGAAAGCAAGCGATCGCAACACTAACTTTTCTAAGCATAGTCCTAATTCCTCGATCCGAATATAAACTTAAGTTTTTGTCCATCTGCTTGACGGTTATTTCAAATCTTGTAATATATCTTTCTCAAGAGAGCTAGTTTTGAATAACAATGTAAAGTAAATTTAAGTCAAACTCAAAATTTCTCAGTCATGGATATTCAAAAAATCAAAGATGCTCTAAATAATTCCGATCCTCAACAAAGGATGAAGGGTGTGAGAGAGTTACGCAATCATACACCAGAGGTCGCTGCACCTTTACTATTAGATCATATAAAAGATAGTGAGTTTTTAGTACGCTCTTTTGTAGCAATGGGTTTGGGCAGAAAAAGAAGCCCAGAAGGATTTACCGCTTTGTTAGAAATGATTCAGTCTGATGGCGATCCCAATGTCCGTTCAGAAGCAGCCAACTCACTATCGTACTATGGTGATTCGGCTGTATCTTATCTAAGAAAAATGTATGAAGAAGACGACCATTGGTTAGTGCGTCGTAGCATTATTGCAGCTATGGCAGATCTAGATGCACCTGAAGAATTATTAGAAATCTGCGAGATCGGTTTATCAGGAGACGATGAACCTGTGATGGAATCTTGTGTTAGCTGTTTGGGTATGTTTTCCAATACGGAACAACAAGACTCGGCACTCAACCTACTATTGCCCCTGACTAACGATGAATCTTGGCGCATTCGACTACAGGTAGCGAAGGCTCTAGGTCAATACAAAACCGAAAAGGCTACTGCTGCTTTGAACAAGCTCAAGACGGACGAAAATCATCGAGTAGTCGCAGGGGTGCTAGAAAGTCTCTTGTAAATACCTATCAAATACTATTTCTGAGAAGAAAATAAACAAATATAGGACTCTTTGATAAAATAATTATACAAAAGTTAAAATTTATTACAAAAAACCTTAAATGAAATTATTGGTAGTTGGCGCAACTGGCACTTTGGGCAGACAGGTTGCTCGTCAGGCTTTGGCCCAAGACCACGAGGTAAGCTGCTTGGAACGCAACCCCAACAAGCCAATAATCCTCAAAGAATGGTCAGCAGAGTTAATAATATGCGATATATGCGATATATCTACACTTCCCGCAGCCTTAGAAGGAGTAGATGCTGTTATCGACGCTGCTACTGCCAGAATTACCGATAATCTCAGTGCGGGAGAAGTAGATTGGCAAGGTAAAGTAAATCTTATTCAAGCAACCAAAGCTTCTGGAGTAGATAGATATATTTTCTTCTCAATTCTAAATTGTGAAAAATATCCTGAAGTACCATTGATGAATATTAAACGCTGTACCGAACTGTTTTTAGCTGAATCTGGCTTAAATTATACTGTATTACAATTGGCTGGGTTTATGCAGGGACTAATTGGTCAATATGCAATTCCAATTTTAGAAGACCAAATTGTTTGGGTATCAGGAGAAAGTACTCCTATCGCCTATATGAATACTCAGGATATAGCTAAGTTTGCTATTCGTGCCTTAAGTGTATCTGAAACTGAGAAAAAAACATTTCCCGTTGTGGGAACAAAAGCTTGGGGTGCATATGAAATTGTCAATCTGTGTGAAAATTTGGGTGACAAAAGAGCAAGAATCTCTCGCATATCATTGACAGTGTTGGGTCTGATTCGCCGTATTACCCGTTTTTGCGAATGGGGACAAAATACCGCAGATCGTCTTACATTTGCTGAAGTATTAGCCAGTGGTAAGCCTTTAGATGCCTCTATGGATGATGTTTACAAAACCTTTGGTTTAGATGTCAAAGAAACTTCTGATCTTGAAGAATTTATGCAGGAATACTTTACTCTCATTATGAAAAAACTCAAAGAAATTGACTACGAAAAAAACAAAGGCAAGAAGAAAAAAGGTACAATCCCTTACCGCAATCAATTCTAATTTGACTTTGGTTTACAACCTAAACTGTTGAAACAGCTAGCATTTTTCGTAGTGGCAAACGGTTATTCGCTACTACGAAAAATATTTAAAGTCAGTTTGAGTTAACAGTATTGGTTTGTCGGGGTAGCTATTAGTTATTAGTCATTAGTCATTAGTCAATAATTGCTATCAATTACTTTTCTACTCCAATACCCTTTTTATTGCGTCGCCAGGAATTAATATACTTAGGAAGTCTTACCGCTGCCATAATCAACAAGCCAATTACCAATGCCGCTGCGAAAAAAGGCAATGTGAAAGCTAAGATAGTTAATATACCTGAACTTAAAGCTTCCGCGGTAGCTACCAAAAAGTTTCCTGTCCCTCCTGTCATGGTAGTAGAACCTGCTCTAGTCATAGCAGTGAACGTTTCAATAATGCCTGCTGTTCCACCACCTGCGATCGCAGCTATACCCCATTGCAATAAAGGGTCTATATCCCCCAGATTAGCAGCAGTTAAAAGAGTTCCGATCGCAATCGCCGTTGGTATTTCAATCGTATCTAAGAAATTATCCACTACAGGAATATAATAAGCCAATATTTCGACTATGGTTGCAATTCCCAAAGCGATCGCAGTTGGATATGTTCCTACCCAGGCAAACCCCGAAGATAGCTCTAGGTTTCCTGAAATTGCAGCCAAACTTACGGCTAGGGGTGGCAAAAATATCCGAAAGCCCGAAGCAGCACTAAGGGTAATGCCTAAAGCTAGAGCAAGAATAATTTCCATAAAATAAGTAATGAGTAATGAGTAATGAGTGTTTTAACGTAAATCCATATTGCTATTGCTATATCTAATGGAAAAAGCTGTCCATTATTATTGAGATAATTAAATAATTACCCATAATAGACAGCATCACATAAATTATATAAATAGGATCGGGTTCTTATTTCATGTCGTAGCCAAATAAATTAGCGTCCACTTCACCCAAATCAATATCTCCTAAACCATATTCTTGCCAGCGTCTCGATACCATTGCCGATACATCGTCATCAGACTCAAGAGGTTCGCCCCATTCATGGTCGGTTTCGGGCGGAATTTTAGTCGTTGCATCTATACCCATACGTCCCCCTAAGCCAATTTTTTCGCTGGCAAAATCTAGAGTATCAAAGGGAGTATCGGGCAAAATGAAAACATCGCGGGAAGGATCTACTTTAGAACTGATTGCCCAGACAACCTGTCGCGGATCGCGAATATTAATGTCCTTATCTACCACAATAACGAACTTTGTATAGGTAAACTGAGGTAGGGCACTCCAAAAGGCAAGGGCGGCTCTTCTTGCTTGACCAGGATAAGCTTTATCAATAGAGATAATTGCTGCTTTATAACTCAAAGCCTCCATTGGTAGGAAGAAGTCAACAATTTCTGAAACTTGCTGGCGTAAAATTGGTGTATAAATCCGATTTAAAGCGATCGCCATCATCGCTTCTTCTTTGGGAGGACGACCACTAAAAGTAGTTAAATAAATCGGATTTTTACGATGGGTCATGCAGTGGAAACGCACTAGAGGAGAATCTTCCACTCCGCCGTAATATCCCATGTGATCACCAAATGGGCCGTCGGGTAACATTTCTCCTGGGGTAATTGTTCCTTCTAAGACAAACTCAGAATCGGCAGGTACTTCTAAATCAACAGTCTGACACTTAGCTAGCTTGACTCCACTACCGCCATACAAGCCTGCAAATAGCCATTCCGATAGGTCTACGGGAATGGGTGTAGCAGCAGCCATAATAATCATCGGATCGACTCCTAAAGCGATCGCAACTTCTAATTTTTTCCCAGCTTCGGCTGCTTTGCGTAAATGCCTCGCTCCCCCTCGCACCGATAGCCAGTGAACGGTCATCGTGGTTTTCGACTGTAGCTGGAGGCGATATACGCCCACGTTGGGTGTTCCAGTTTCTACATCTTTGGTAATTACCAAGCCAAGAGTAATAATTTTGCCTGCATCGCCAGAATAGGGACGAATCATCGGGACTTTGTTCAGGTCTAATTCATCTCCTTCCAATATCACCTGCTGACAAGGGGGAAAGAAATCTCTTCCTGGTTTAGCTATAAGGACATCAACCAGCACCTTGCCAAAATCTACTGCTTGCTTAATTTTTATGGGCGGTTTGGGCTGCTGTAGCATGGCTAACTTTGACCCCAAAGTTTCCAATTCTTCTGGGGCTTCCATGTTCATTGACCAGCAAATTCTTTCTACTGTACCCATCAGGTTTACCGCTACAGGAAACGGCGAACCCTTTACGTTTTCAAACAGCAGTCCTGGGCCTCCTGCTTGCAGCATGCGATTGGAAATCTCTGCTATTTCTAACTCAGGATCTACTAGCGCAGAGATGCGTCTAAGCTGTCCTTTTGATTCCAATATTTTTATAAATCCCCGTAAATCTCTAGCCATATAAAGAAATGTAAAGCAATATCAATACTAACAGTGTAGAGGAGTTGGGAATTATTTGCTGTTAGTTATCAAATCAGGGGTAGATTGCAAGCCAGCGCGTTGCGAGAGTGCGATCGCTCGTTTTTTCAAAGTCTGCTATGGAATCTAAATAATATTTAATCTCTATTGATGTTTATCTTAATTGGTATAAATACTGAAAAGTCATAGCTATACTGAAACTGCATCTTATACGACCGAAAAACATAAAACAGTATAACTAGCAATCTAAAATTTTGAATTATGACTTCATCAATTATCAGTCACAACGATCTAGAGCAGTTTACCCAAGAGCTTCAACCAGGGATAGATGAGGGACTTAATCTAAGCGATGTAGAATACGCAGACGGTTTGTGGGTAGGCGTTTTTAATGAAGGTAGAGACAGTACTTGGAGCTATAACCCCGATCTTGCAGGATTAGAATCGCAAATTAAAACAAGATGGGAACAAGGATACGAACTAACTGACGTAGAGTATGGCGACGGTGTTTGGTTTGCCAGTTTTGAGTCTGGAATTAGTAGCGATAGTGCGTATGTTTATAATTCCGATGTAGATGGATTTACTGGACAAATTCGCGAACAGGGAGATTCGGGAATATATCGCGGTAACGATTTAATAGACGTAGAATATGGCGATGGGATATGGTTTGGCGTTTTAAACGACGAATTAGGTGGTGCAACTTATGCTAATTCGTCCATAGATACACTGACTGCCGATATCAATAGTATTCAGGCGCAAGATTACGATTTAGTAGACATAGAATATGTTGGCAACAGTTGGGTAAGCGTCTTTCTCGAACCTACTGGTGCAGTGGATAGCACCTATACGATCTCTAACAATGTAGAGGATTTTAACCAAAAGTTCGCCGATAAGTTAGGTCAAGGTTACGACTTAATAGATATTGAATATGGCAATAGTGTTTGGGTAGGAGTTTTTAGTGGAGTTATTACCAGTACGGAAACAAACGACAATTCAACTCCATCTACCAACGATGTAATTGTTGACAGCGTAATTCAGAGTGCCATTTTGGAGAATACTCATTATGCTTTCGATCCCGATTATTACTTTGGTTAAAAAACACGGTCGATGTTTAACAGTGTTGATTCCAAACCAATTCTGCTACACCCAGTATTCCTGCTTTGCTGCCTAACTAAGCAGTAAACAACTGCAAATGTTTTCTAACCGTTTGCGTTACTCTTGAGTTAGTAAGACTTTGTACTTTTGATTCGGATTACTCATTGATCGCATTTTTAATGATTTCACCCACTATTTGACGCGTGTCTTGCTACTACAGTTAATTTCGTCCTTGTACTAACTTGTACTAATTAATTTTGCCCCACATAACGACGTAGAAAGCTTTCTAAAGATTCCATTTTGATAGCAAAAGTAGACTCCAAACGAGAGATTTCGTCTTGAGTACAGAAAAACTCGTGAGCTAGAAGGGTTCGTAATGTTCCCAAAGATTTATTTAGTTCGGGATTGATTAAACCTATACCTGCACGCAGACCATCAAATAACTGTAATGGTGGATTGATGATAATTGCCTCACGGTTGAACAAGCGAGAAAAAATGCGAGGTACATCCTCTCTTTTAAGAATATCAGGTCCCCCTACATCAAATATTTGATTTTTGGCTGTTTCAATCTGACAAGATGCGATCGCAATTTTAGCTAAGTCGTCTGTACTTACTATCGAAGAACGGTTTTTTTGTTCGCCAATGGAAAAATAGATTCCCGTGTCGCGAAATCTTTCTGCTAAAGGAATTAAATTATTAGCAAATCCAGATGGGCGTAAAATTGTGTAATTTAGCCCGCTAGAAATTAAATATTTTTCTACTTCCCGTTTAGCTTTAAAGGTAGCAGAATCATCGTAACCACGGTCTACACCTAAAACCGAAATAAAAACAAAATGTTCGACACCATTAGAAATTGCCTGGTCAATTAAGTCTATATTTGCCCTATAATCTAATGCCTGAGCATCACTACCAGAACCATGGGAGCTAATGATATATTTCACATCATGGCAAGCCTTAATGATGTCTCTTTCGTATTTTAAATCGCCAATGAAGATATTAGCCCCTCGGTCTTCTAATTCGCCAAAGCGAGAGGATAGACGTACAAAAGCTCGGACAACTTGTTCCCTATCTCTTAATTGTCTGACAATTCTTCTACCTAAAGATCCCGTTGCTCCAGTTACTAAATACATTTTTCAGTTACCAATTATTAATAAACAGTTTCAATTTTTCTTGTCTGTTTGTCTCCCAATTTTTTCGTTTCTCAAAATGTCTAAGTAGACAGGCGAAATAATTTTTCCTAAAGGATGACGCTACACATAAGGCGAGGTCGCTCTTTTTAATTCCGTTCGCCTACTTATATATTTTTAAACTGTTTTCCAACTACGTTAACCAACAAGTCTCTGGGAACTATTCTTGGTAAATTAGCAATAATTTGATTGGCAAAGCCTCCTGCTACAACAGTAGACTGTTTATTATCTAAGGCTTCCAGTGTTTCTTTGACGACTTTTTCCGCGGTTGCCATAGTCGTGCTGTTTAAGCCTGTAGCCGAATCAGGAAAATCAGCGCGATCGTAAAATTGAGATTCAGTAGGGCCTGGACAAGATACTAATATATTAACGCCATTATCTTTGTTTTCTGCCCACAGTGCTTCGCTAAAGTTTAATATGAAAGCCTTGCTAGCTGCATAAACTGACATATAGGGAATAGGTTGAAAGCCTGCAATAGAAGAGATATTGATAATCGCTCCATTTCTTCTTTGTTGCATTAGTGGTAAAAATAATCCTGTCAATTCAACGACTACAGCAATATTTAGCTGAACCATTGCCATCTGCTTGCTTAAAGGGCGGTCTGCAAATGTGCCATAATCGCCAAAACCTGCATTGTTGATCAACAAATCGACAATAATTCCCTGGGCTTGAACCGCATCAAATACTTTTTGTCCTGCCGATTCCTCGGTTAAGTCTTGAGCAATGACTTCCGCTTTGACTTTGTATTTGCTAGCTAGCTTCAAAGCAATCTGCTCTAGCTTATCTTGCGATCGCGCTACCAAGACCAAATTATAGTTTCTCTTTGCCAATTCTGTGGCAAATTCCGCACCAATCCCCGCAGATGCTCCAGTAACCAAAGCTGTTTTCATGTTCTCAATCAATTCGCTACTTTGTTACGTATCTTAACGCAACTAAGATCTGCATCTAACTGTCAATAGTTATATATCAACAATATTATATTTTTCCTTCTTCACTTCTTCCTCGTTCCTCATTCCTCGTTCCTCGCTCCTTATCCCTCATCCCTTCCCTAGTCTGGATACCAAAACATCCCTTTGATCCCTTCAGGATCGAGAATAAAGCCTAGTCTTTGATAAAAATTAACTACTTGAGGATCGGCAAAGAGAGTAATGTTGCTGATATCCTCACTACGCAGTTGAGTAATCGTATATTTCATCATCGCTTTGCCCAAACCCCTTCCTTGAAAATTAGGGTCTACTACAACGTCCCAAATAGTTGCATTAAAAGCATGGTCTGAGGTAGCGCGAGCAAAACCAATCAAGCGGCGTTTCTTGTTTTTGACTTCCCACATAGAAACCACCAGAAAACTGTGAGCGATAGCTTTCTTGACCTTCCGAAGCGGACGGCGAGCCCAACCAACGCGATCGCAAAGTTCCTCAAGTTCGTACAGATCTAATTCCCTATCCGTGCTGAACAATATTTGAGTTTGATCTTCATTATCGCTGTCTGAATTTGGTAGTTCGCTGTCGATGTATCCAGTAGTTTCTGATGTTGCTACTGCGTCTGAATTGCTGAATAGTTTTTTCCAAAACACCATGCGGTTATGGCTTGATTAATTGGTAATTTTAAATGTGATATTTTTCTATATCTTAGTTATATTAGTCTATTTTCAGACCCAAAAACATATTGCCCAAAATCCAATTGAAATATATTACCCAAAATTTTGACTACAGAAAGGTTACGGTTCATTATGAAATTGTGCTGACATTTGCAATTCTTAGCTGGCAATTGACACAATAAGTTAGGTAGTAGAAACCTCAAAGGAGATAATGATACGATAAAAAAATGCCATCTACTAACGTATTGGAAATACCTCACTATTATGAGCTAACCCCTTCTGTAGCCAACTCCAAGCTTCCTGTGTTGGTATTTGTTCATGGGTGGCTATTGAGCCGTCACTATTGGCAGCCCATAGTGCAAATCTTGCAGTCACAATATCAGTGCTTAATATATGATGCTAGAGGTTTTGGCGACTCTTCAAAAATCATCGCTTGCAATAATTCAGTAGCTTCGCAAGATTATGGTTTAACTGCCTATGCCAGAGATTTGGAGGGTTTACTACAAAATATAAATATTGAAAGAGCTTGGGTTGTAGGACTTTCTCTGGGTGGTAGTGTCGCTTTGTGGGCTGCTAATATTTCTCCTAAGATTGTTCGGGGTGTTATCTGTCTCAACGCTGGAGGAGGAATATATCTAAAAGAAGAATTTGAACGTTTTCGCAATGCAGGAAAACAATTGGTTAAGTTTCGCCCAGAATGGTTGCGCTACGTTCCTTTTTTGAGCATATTATTTTCTCGCATGATGGTAGCACGCCCTTTAGACTTAAAATGGGGTCGTCAAAGAGTCATCGATTTTATTCAAGCTAATGAAGAAGCTGCCTTGGGAGCATTGTTAGAATCGTCAACCGAAGCAGAAGTACATTTATTACCTCAATTAGTGTCCCAGCTAAGTCAACCAGCTTATTTTATTGCTGGAGAAAAAGACAAAGTAATGGAATTGAAGTATGTCAACTATTTGGCTAGCTTTCACAATCTTTTCTCTTCTCAAGACAGCAATGTTTTTCAGATTCCTAACTGCGGTCATTTGGGCATGGTAGAGGCAAGTGAAGAAGTGAGCTTGATAATCACAAAAATTTTAAAAAAGCACATCGATTTTGATGTAATCTGATTCAATTAAATAATTTGACTATTATATTTACTGTATAGACATAACTGAAACAAACAAATATAAGAAACAGCTGTAAACTGTCTACTACAATATATTCTTTTAAATTACAAAAAGTAATTAACGTCATTTCGCGTGGAAGCTTAAAGCCTTACTACACAAACGACTCAAAAACTACCTTATTCAAGGTAGTTTTTAGATTTAGGAGATTGAATAATCTTTTAAAAGCAATCGCGTAGAGCGAACGTCTCCGACGTTCCGACAGCACAGAACTTTGTTCTGTCCAGAGCTTTGCTCTGGGAGCATCACAGATGCTCGGCGAGAGCCTCCAGGCTCTGCCTTCGCGAAGCGAAGTCGGCAGCCGAACTCTGGAGAGTTCCGCCCAGCACGCGCACGTGCTGCCAGAACTTTGTTCTGGGACGACGACCGTCGTCAGCTTGTCGAAGTCGCTATGCGACTTGGCTGCGCTAATGGCTACCCCAACAAACTAATTCTGTTAACCCGAACTGACGTTAATTATATTGACCTGAAGAATATTCTCATAAGCACTAGATAATAATACATCTAAAATCATTCAGCATGGCAATTATAGGAATTGAGCAAGCTTTGACGATTGTTGATAAGGTCATAGCTCCTAAACGTCTTACGACACTACAAGAATTAATCTTGAAAGAATGTTGGTTAGGAAAAACATATCAAAAAATTGCCCAGGACTCTGGTTATGACCCAGACTATATTAGGGTCGTAGGTTCGCGCCTTTGGAATGTTCTTTCTCACGCTTTTGAAGAGAAAATAACCAAGAATAACTTTCAATCTATTCTTAGACAGCAAAGTCAAGAGAAAAACTTTTTCAGCTATGGTTTAGAACAGCCAAATGGTAGAGTTCCACTCAATTCTGACTTTTATGTAAAGCGTCCAAAAGAAGAAGCCTTAACTTATGAAGAAGTTCTCAATCCAGGGGCTTTAATTAAAGTTAAATCCCCTGAGAATATGGGCAAAACTTCTTTAGCTATTCGCATTTTAAATCATGCCAGAACCCAAAAATATCGTACAGTAATGCTAAATTTGCAGTTAGCAGAAGCCCCCGTACTATCGGATTTAACTAAGTTCTTGCGCTGGTTGATGACAAACATTACCTTCCAGTTGGGTATTGAATCTCAGTTGAATGAATACTGGGATGAAGATTTGGGTAGTAAAGTAAGCTGTAGTGCTTATTTCCAAGGGCATATTTTAGAACAAATATCCGAACCTTTGGTTTTAGCTCTCGATGAAGTCAACCATTTATTTGAGTATCCAGAAATAGCAAAAGAATTCTTACCTTTACTGCGATTTTGGCACGAAGAAGCTAATAACTTCTCAATTTGGCAAAATTTGAGGCTGGTGGTGGTTCATTCTACTGATATTTATGTCCCACTAGATATTAATCAGTCTCCTTTTAATGTAGGTATGTCGATTACCATACCTGAATTTAATTTCGATCAGGTCAAAGATCTGGCAAATCGTTATCGATTTCAATTGGAGGTAGATGATTTAGAGCAAAGTTTAAAATCTTTGATGAATATGGTCGGTGGCTTTCCTTATTTAATTCGGTTAGCGTTTTATGCTTTGTCAACCCAACCAATGACTTTTGAAGAATTACTTACCCTTGCCCCCACATCTTCGGGTATCTATCGAAGCTATTTGCAGCGACATTTGGTAACTCTGCAACAATATCCTGAATTAGCTGGTTTTTATAAAGATGTGGTTTCTAGCGATCGCCCTGTAAAAATACCTACCATTGCTGCCTATAAGTTAGAAAGCATTGGTTTGATTAAAGTGATTGAAGACGAGGCTGTCTGTAGCTGTCAACTCTATTGTCTTTATTTTCAAAATCGCCTTTAAAGATTAAAGCAGGTTCGTTTGTTGTAGAGAGGTCAGCATATACATATACTTTTTTCCTCTCTACTTTTCTATCTATCTCAATTACTCTTTATAAGCTTCCATCCCCTCACAAGAGCAAACTAAATTGCGATCGCCATAGGCATTATTAATTCTGCCTACAGATGTCCAGAATTTGTGTTCCTTTGTCCAGGGTGCAGGGTAGGCTGCCTGTTCGCGGGTATAAGGATGTAACCATTCTCCACAAATCAAAGATTCGGCGGTATGGGGTGCATTTTTCAAAGGATTGTCAGCAGGATCTATAGACTGGTTAGCGATCGCTTTTGCTTCATTGTAAATAGCGATCATCGCGTCACAATAGCGGTCTAGCTGTTCCTTGGATTCGCTCTCTGTCGGCTCGATCATCACAGTACCAATAACAGGCCAAGATACAGTAGGGGCATGAAAACCAAAGTCCATCAATCGTTTGGCTACATCATCTACTTCTACCCTGGCTTCTTTTTTTAGGGGACGCAAATCAATGATACATTCGTGGGCGACAAAACCAGATTCTCCTTTGAATAAGACCGAGTAACAGGGTTCGAGGCGTTTTGCCATATAGTTAGCGTTGAGGATTGCCACCTCCGTCGCTTTTTTCAACCCTTCTGACCCCATCATGGCGATGTACATCCAAGAAATAACCAAAATACTAGCACTGCCCCAGGGTGCAGCAGAAATAGCCCCAATTGGATTCGCGTTTTTCGGCGTTATGGGAGTAGCAGGAAGAAACGGCACTAAATGGGGCATTACGCCAATAGGACCAACCCCTGGACCACCACCACCATGAGGAATACAAAAGGTCTTGTGTAAATTGAGGTGACATACATCTGCACCAAAATCACCAGGACGACATAAGCCTACCTGAGCATTCATGTTTGCCCCATCCATATATACCTGACCGCCGAACTGATGGACAATAGCACAGATACTTTTAATTTCTGCCTCAAATACACCGTGAGTAGAAGGATAAGTCACCATTAAGGCGGCTAAATTAGCCTGATGCTTTTCTGCTTTGGTTTGCAGGTCTTGGAGATCGATATTGCCATCGCGATCGCATTTTACTGCTACTACCTTCATGCCACACATTACCGCACTGGCTGGGTTTGTTCCGTGTGCCGATTCTGGGATCAAGCAAATATGACGGTGAGATTCTCCTCGAGACTGGTGGTATTGACGAATTACCTGTAGTCCTGCATATTCTCCTTGTGAACCAGCATTGGGTTGTAAAGAGATGCCTGCAAAGCCTGTAATTTCTCCTAGCCACTCTTCTAGCTCTTTAAATAGCTGCTGATAGCCTTTAGCCTGGTCTAAGGGAGCAAAAGGATGAATATTGCCAAATTCTGCCCAGGTTACGGGAATCATTTCTGCTGTAGCATTTAGCTTCATGGTACAAGAACCCAAAGGAATCATCGAAGTAGTCAAAGACAAATCTTTGGTTTCTAAAGAATGAAGATAGCGTAGCAGTTGGGTTTCGGAATGATAGCGATTGAATACTTTGTCGGTTAAATATTCGCTCGTGCGTAGTTGTTGCTGAGTGATTTTGGATGGCTGGCTGTTAAGCAACTTTGATACATCAAAAGGCAATTCTCGATCCTCTGCAAAGATCTGCCAAAGATCGATCAGATCTCCAACTGTGATAGTTTCGTCGAGGGATATACCGACTGCATTTTTGTCTAACCAGCGTAAATTAATTTGATTGTCAGCAGCAATTTTAATTATGTCTGCTGCATTCTTATTCCCTGTTTCGACTCGAATGGTATCAAAAAAACTATTAGAAGCAATTTTATAGCCTAATTCTTCTAGACCTTCTGCTAGAGCTGCTGTAAATTGATGAACGCGCAAAGCGATCGCTTTTATTCCTGCTGCACCGTGATACACTCCATACATCGAAGCAATTACCGCCAACAAAACCTGTGCGGTACATATATTGCTAGTGGCTTTCTCCCTTCTAATATGCTGCTCTCTAGTTTGCAGTGCCAAACGCAACGCAGGTTTACCATGTACATCTTTGGAAACTCCAACAATTCTTCCTGGTACCTGTCTTTGATATTTCTGTTTGGTAGCAAAGAAAGCAGCATGAGGTCCTCCATAGCCCAAAGGAACACCAAATCTCTGGCTGCTTCCTACGGCAATATCTGCGCCAAATTCCCCAGGGGGCGTTAATAATGCCAAACTAAGAAGATCGGCTGCTACGGTGACTAAAGCCTTGGTTTCATGAACGCGATCAATAAACTGACTGTAGTCTTGAATTGTACCTTCAGTATTTGGATACTGTAACAATGCACCAAATATGGGGCTAGAGAAATCAAATTCTGCATAATCAGCCACAATCACCTCTATGCCTAAAGGCAAGGCACGAGTTCTAATGACTTCTATGGATTGGGGATGGCAACCCTAATCGACAACAAAGGCATTAGCTTTACTTTTACACAAGCCATAACTCATACTCATTGCTTCTGCGGCAGCAGTACCTTCATCCAGCAAGGAAGAATTGGCAATTTCTAGCCCTGTTAGCTCAATAATCATGGTTTGAAAATTAAGCAAGGCTTCTAGTCTGCCCTGGGCTATTTCCGCCTGGTATGGAGTGTAGGAGGTATACCAGCCAGGATTTTCTAATACATTACGCAGAATTATAGGAGGAGTTATACAGTTGTGATAGCCCATACCAATAAAAGAGCGATATATTTGATTTTGAGATGCGATCGCTTTTAATTTTTCTAAGGCTTCTGACTCACTTTGGGCTGTGGGTAACTTTAACCCTCGATGAAGACGAATTGCAGGAGGAACAGTTTGATTAATTAGTTCATCTAAACTAGTTAATCCTAAAACTTGCAACATCTGTTGTATTTGCTGCTCATCTACTCCAATATGGCGATCGGCAAATGATACAGTGTTTATCCGAGAAGAATTTCCATAAACACCATTTGCCTGATGATTTGAAGTTTGGGATTCTATAGCTGCGTTTAGATTGACCATGCTATTTATAAATATTGCTTTTAAGTAAAAAAATAGTGGCGCACCCCCTTATTTATTGACGCAACCACTGAGCTTATGTATTTGTAGTAAAGGTTAACAAATTTTACCTATTAAAAGAAACCATTGTCGGTTATCAGCGAACAATTGTAGAGCGGACAAGGCACATTAATATATATGGCATGGTTATTTACGTATTCTTGTACTAAAGAATCAACTTGGTATTTAAAACAGAATTTTACCTTGCCCTAATTTGGTGTGACGCGCTAGCGAATTTTCGGTGAGCGCGCCACCCACCACAAAATAATTAGCGAACTCAATCAATCGCTATCCATTCCCTCTACTTGAGCGCGATATTCAGCAGCAGAAAGGGCATCTTCTAATTCATCGTCAGGGTTATCCACCTTGACCTTAATCAACCAACCTTCACCATAAGGATCTTCGGCTAGGGTTTCTGGCGCATCAATTGCAGTTTCATTGCGATCGATCACCGTACCCGAAACGGGTGGGTTGAGATCTTCTACTGCTTTGACTGATTCAATCGTGCCAAAATTTTCTCCTACTTCTAGGGCATCCCCTATTTCTGGAAGCTCTAAAAAAACTACGTCACCTAACTGATCGATTGCAAAAGCACTTACTCCGATGGTAGCGATTTCACCATCAAAACGAACATATTCATGAGTATCTAGGTATTTTAAATCTTCTGGATAATCTATCTCCATTTTTACCACCTCAAGCGTGAGCAAAATCTAGTTTACAACAAGGATTGAGCAGTCAGTTAATCTTATCTTCTGTAGTCTGTTTATCTTATAGAATGTAGTTCAATACTGCTCTATATTTTTTTGACTTGCTTTAAAAAGATAATGCTAGATGAAAATTCATGAATATGCTGCACAAGGAAGAATCAGATCGATAGAGAAAGAGATTGCCAAAGGTGTAAATATTGATAGTAAAGATGAAGAATATCCCTATACTCCTCTAGCCTATACTGTCGCGAGTGATGATGCAGATTTGAATGTAATCCGCTTTTTGATTGAAAAAGGAGCAGATATTAATGCTAGAGGTATGGGTAAGCATCAGTGTACTGTATTTAGTTTTGCCGTTCGTAAGGGAAATATTGAAAAAATTAATTTTCTTTTGGATTTGGGAGCAGATATCAACTATGAAAGTACCTATAATTCCACGGCTTTGGTGGAAGCAGTACGCAGTCACAATTGCAATTTAATTGAAGTTTTAAACTTGCTTATTGCCAGAGGATGTACAACCAATAAAGAGAAAGATTATATTGCTCTAGAAATTGCTTCTCGCAAGGGTAGATTTGACGCGGTGCAGTTGCTAATAGATAGGGGAGTCGATATGATTTCTTTGCCGTGGACTCCCTTAATGCAGGCGATTGCTTTAGGTACAATAGAAGATGTTGAAGCTTTGCTTGATGAAGATGCTGATTTAACAGCCAAAGATTGTGAAGGTCGCACTCCCTTCCTTTTGAGTTTGGTAGTGGGAGATCTCGAAAAAGCCCAGCTAATTTTTGTCTCAGGTGCAAAAATAAATGACCGTGGAAAAAAAGGTCAAACAGGTTTCATGTATGCGATTGCTCATGATGCTAGCAAAAAGAGAGTCCGACTTCTTCAATGGTTGATTGGTATTGGATGCAATATCGAAGAGAGAGATGAATCGAGCATTACACCCTTACATTTTGCCGTTAGCTGCAATGCGATCAACTGCGCGACTATCTTACTCAAACACGGTGCAAATCCCAATAGTCGAAGCAAATATAACTCCCTGTAATAAAAGATGCCTCTAGTGTAGCAATGGTTCGTTTGTTGCTAAGAGCAGGAGCAAGCCTTAGTCACATTGATAATGATCTTAGACAGTACTTCACGGGGGTATATCATCAAGAAATTCAGATAACCAAGCAAGAGTATCTGTTGGGCAGATACCGACGATTTGGTAGTAATAATCCTGAATTAACAGAGGTGAATTTTTGGTCTGTCATGATTCGCAGTAATGCTTCAGCTTGGAAAGCCAAACAAAAATTTGAGGATAATGATGAAAGTCTGCCAGTGTGGTCTTTTGATCGCTTTGGTAGGACTATTACAGAGCTGCCCAATGGCAAAATTATTGAGATAGGAGGCGAACACGAAGACTCCTACGATCCCGATTTCTGTATCTACAATGACGTTGTTGTCTATCAGGGCGATGGCAGTTTTAAGATATTTGGCTATCCCCCAGAAGTTTTTCCCCCTACAGATTTTCATACCGCCACTCTTGTTGGAGACTATATCTATATATTTGGTAATTTGGGTTATCTTAGCCATAAGCCTGGAGGCATGGCTTCAAGACTGAATGGGAATCCTTTAGGGCTGCGCACCGTGGGAGAAACTCCTGTTTATCGATTAAACTGGCATACTTTTAAAATTGAGCAGGTTGAAACCTCTGGCAATAAACCTGGATGGATTTGGGATCATTTAGCTTTTTATCACAAACAGAATCAAATTGTTGTTTCTGGAGGTAAGATTTGGCAAAAGGTAAATGAAAAATTTGGTTGTTTAGATAATCATCACAGCTTTTATTTGGATTTAAATACTCTTGTATGGAGTCAGTTAATTTAAAAAGTTCAATAGTTTACACCCTGTGGGGCTTTTAAAAGTCCCAGCCCCCTCTAATCTCCCCCAAGCTTGGGGGAGACATTTGTTCCCTCCCCAAAGTTGGGGAGGGCAAGGGAGGGGCGGAGGATTCAGGGGGATCTAGATGTAGCTTAGGAAATAGAAAGATCCCCCCCAGCCCCCATTTTATAAGCGGGGAGAAGATTAATCATCTCTAAAAGTTGCACATCGCGTATAGTTTAAAAAGTTCAATCAAGTATCTACAAGCTTATGTCCTGGTTTCATTCTTGTTACAATCGCCTTACACAAATCGAACAGTTAGATCCTGTTAGGGATTGTGTTCAAATTTGTAGCTTATTGGCTGGTTATGAATTTCCTTGGGACATTACTCGCGCTTTGGAATTAGCGATGCTAAAAACATATTGTGTTCCTAGCGTTTCTAAGCTATTAGATAAAACGGGTGAATTTCATCACCATACCCAAAAACGTTACGACGACACGGGTTTGATGGTAGCTGAAATTATGAAGTGGGGTTACGAAAGCGATCGCGGAAAAGAGTCTATTCGTCGGATGAATATGATTCACGGACATTATCAAATTAGTAATGAAGATTTTCTTTACGTTTTATCTACGTTTATTTATGAACCTATTCGTTGGAATAAATGCTTTGGCTGGCGACTGTTTACAGAAACAGAAAGGTTAGGAATTTTTTATTTTTGGCAGGCTATTGGTACAAAGATGGCAATCGAAAATATTCCTAATACCTATGATGAATTCGATCAATACAATCAAGATTACGAACAAAAATACTTTGTTTATTCTGATACTAATAAACGTGTTGGAGAGTCTACTTTAAATTTATTTCTTAGTTGGTATCCCTCTTTTATTCGTCCTTCACTTAAGCCTTGTGTCCAAAGTCTATTTGATGAGCGATCGCTTTCAGCTTTTGGTTGGTCAAATCCCCCTTTTTGGATTCGTAATTTAGTAGTAAAAAGCTTAAAACTGCGTGGTCGAGTAGCAAAACTTCTTCCACCTAGACAAAAGCCTGATTTTTTTACTGATAGTAAGATCAAAAGTTATCCTGATGGATATACAATGAAAGACTTGGGACCCGAAAAAATGCTAGATAAACTAAACGAATATTAATAATATATAGGGGTTATTATGTATACGAGGTAATGACTAATGGCGACGAACTACGTTCGTCCGACAGCTTCGCTGGCGACGCGCTCCAGCGCGTGCTAATAGCTAATCGAGACATACCTCATAAATCTAAAAATTGCTATATCCAAAGTTCATTACTACTATTAATTCAAAGCAAAAGCCAGGGTAAAAGTAGTTGCTTTTTCTTGACTAGTAACTGTAATTTCTCCTTCTAATAGCTCTACCAATTTTTTTACTAAAGCCAAACCAATTCCTGTTCCGCCATGTTGCCAAGGATCGCTATTAGGAATACGATAAAATTTGTCAAAAATTCTTTCTTGCTCGTCAACAGGAATTTCTACACCAGTATTAATAACCTTTAGCAATAGTTGAGATAAACTTTTTTCTGTGCTGATAGTTATTATGCCTCCTTCTGGGGTATATTTATAAGCATTGTTCAATAATTCATTGACTACTCGATTAAGCATTTTGACATCAGAGTGTAATGGTGGTAAACCGTCTGCTAAATCTAACTGTAATGTATGTTGATTTGAATTTAAAGAAAAGGTTTTTATTATTTGAGGAATCCAAGTTTTTAGATCGATTGCTGACCAGAGATCGGGTTTACTAGCAGCATCTACATAGCAAAGAGTTAATAAATCATCAATTAATTGATTTTGCTTTTTAAAAGATGAATGAAAGATATCCATTACCTTTTCAATTCTTGAAGATCTATGGGTTCCAATTTCAGCATCCAAAAGATTTTCTAAAGTGCTAATTGCCAAACGAAGACGACTCATAGGAGTACGCAATTCATGAGAAATAGTTTTAAGAAAATCGTCTTTTACTACATTGAGTTTTTCTAATTCTTTGACCTGTATTTGTTCTGTTTTATAAAGTCTTGCTTGACGAATAGCGATCGCACATTGGTCAGCAATTTGCTCTACTAACTTAATTTCTACTGGCTCAAATAAGCTTTCTTTGGGACGCATAAGCCAAAGGTTACCCAAAATACCGCGATCGTCAAATATAGGACATACTAAGCGAGTTGCTTGCTGTTGTCGATAGCCCACCGTGGGCAACCAGTCAACAAAATGGAGTGACTTTTTAGCCAACAATGAATCATATAATTCAGGAAAATCAGCTATCAAACGGTGAATTCCCTCTTCATCAGGCAAGAAAATAGGGTATTCACAAATAACTTCTGTAATACTGCGATCATGTCTATACAACTCTATCTGACAGCATTCTAATGCTAAACCTTTAGCCAAACTTTTGGTTGCAGTTTGTAAAATTTGCTTTTCATCCAAACTGTCGCGAATAGCCTGAGTAATAGAACTTACCAAAGCTTCTGATTGAAGAGATTGCTGTAGTTTAGCTAAGATTGCTCGCAGTTGAGCGGTACGCTGCTCTACTTCCGCTTCTAAGCTTCTATTCAAGTTTTGCACTCTTTGGTGCAGTTCGGCTTGCTGTACTGCAATACCTACTCTCGTTGCCAGTTGTTTTAAAAGTTTTATGTCCGCCTGTAGCCACTGGCGAGGAGAGCGACATTGTTGAGCAATTAATAATCCCCATAGTCTTTCTTCTGCAACAATGGGTACCACCAGATTAGCTTTTACCTGACAAGAGTCTAATAACTCAAAATAACAGGAGGATAGATTGGCTTTGGCAATATCTTCGATTACTTGTACTCTGCCTTGATAATAAAGATCGATTAATTCAGGAGTAAAACAAGAATCTTCAATACTTTTGGTTAGTATGGAATTCCAAGCTGAATCAATAGACTCTACAGCTATTTTTCCTTGAAAATTACGATCAAAACTATAAATCAACACCCTGTCTGTAGCTAAAAAAGAACGTACTTCTTCGGCAGTTTGCTGAAGTATGGTTGATAGATCCAAAGACTGACGAATGCGTAAAGCGATCGCCGAAAGCAGCTTTTCTCTATCAGCTTGGATAGTTATTTCTGTTTCAATTTGTTGTCTTTGGCTAATATCGACACTGGTAGAAAGAAGACGGTAAACCCTACCATTAGTATCTATTTGAGGCTTTATTGTCGTCATCCAACAGCGGCGTTGATTCTCAATAACCATATACTCTTCATAACTAACAACCTGTTGCGATCGCACACAATTGTCATAAGTTTGTATAACAATTTCAACATCTTCAGCCGCAAATATGTCTTGGGGTGATTTTCCTGGCAACTTTTCCAAAGAGATCCCCAACCAACTTTCGCACCTTGGATTGAAATCTACATAAACGTATCTCCCGTCTGCTAATACCTCTACAATGCAGATAGCGACGGTGGCTTCTTGATATACATAACTATGCAAATCACTGCCCATATATTCCCGCTTTGAGGAATTGACTTTAGTATTTATGTCTGCACTATGGGATGATTCAGATTGTTCTTGCGTCTGTGTTTCATTGTCTTCAACATTTTGTCCATCCAAACCATAATCTTGAGGTTCTTTGCTATTCACGAACGCTGTACTGTGGCGGTATAATGAATTTTCAGCAACAATGCACAACAAGATGCTTTGCTGACATAAACTATAAATCGAGCCAGCACTGTCTAACTCATATCTTTACAAAAGCTTTAGTCTTGGAATTGGTTACTAGCAATAAGATTATAAGTCAAAATATCGACCAATCTCTCGTTACAAAAAGAAAAGCCCATAAACAATTTGTTAAGAATGGGACTGTTTCCCCTAAATACCTTGGAACATATAGATAAAGACAGGAAATCTATAAGTCAAACTTTCAACAAGATTTTTGCTCTCAAATATATATGACACACTTTCCTTGGTTAACCACCTGTATTTTATTCCCTATTGCTGCCTCTTTGCTGTTGCCGATTATTCCTGACAAGGAAGGCAAAACTGTGCGTTGGTATGCCCTCGTTGTAGGCTTAATTGATTTTGCGGTGATGGTCTATGGTTTTTGCCAAGATTATGACTTTAGCAATCCCGATTTACAGCTAGTCGAAAGCTATGCTTGGATACCTCAACTAGATCTAAATTGGTCAGTAGGAGCAGATGGCCTATCAATGCCTTTGATCCTATTGACTGGCTTTATTACCACCTTAGCAATGATGGCAGCTTGGCCTGTAAGCTATAAACCCAAGCTGTTTTATTTTTTGATGTTGGCAATGTATGGCGGACAAATAGCCGTTTTTGCCGTACAAGATATGCTGCTATTTTTCCTCGTATGGGAATTAGAATTAGTCCCTGTGTATTTAATCTTGTCGATTTGGGGCGGAAAAAAACGTCTTTATGCAGCAACTAAATTCATTCTCTACACTGCGGGAGGATCGCTGTTTATCTTGATAGCAGCTTTAACAATGGCATTCTATGGTGATACCGTCACTTTTGATATGAGTGCGATCGCAGCCAAAGACTATGCCTTTAATCTGCAATTATTCTTGTATGGTGGATTTCTCATTGCTTTTGGGGTAAAACTACCTATTTTCCCCCTGCATACTTGGCTACCAGATGCTCATGGAGTAGCTACCGCCCCCGCACACATGTTGCTGGCAGGTATTCTGCTAAAAATGGGAGGGTATGCTTTATTTAGAATGAATGCAGGAATGCTTCCTGATGCTCATGCTTTCTTTGCTCCTGTGTTGGTAATTTTGGGAGTAGTCAATATTGTTTATGCTGCACTGACTTCTTTTGCCCAACGAAATTTAAAACGGAAAATTGCCTACTCATCCATTTCTCATATGGGTTTTGTGTTGATTGGGTTAGCATCCTTTACCAATTTGGGAACAAGTGGTGCGATGCTACAAATGATTTCTCATGGTCTAATTGGAGCGAGCCTGTTCTTCATGGTGGGTGCTACCTACGACCGCAGCCATACCCTTATGCTTGATGAAATGGGTGGTGTGGGACAAAAGATGAAAAAAATCTTTGCGATGTGGACGACCTGTTCCTTTGCGTCTCTAGCACTGCCAGGAATGAGTGGTTTTGTAGCCGAACTGATGGTCTTTGTTGGCTTTGCTACTAGCGATGCTTATAATTCTACCTTTAAAGTAATTATCATCTTTTTAGCAGCGATCGGCGTAATTCTAACTCCCATTTACCTACTGTCGATGTTGAGAGAAATGCTTTATGGCCCAGAAAATAAAGAGCTGGTAGACCATACTAATTTAGTAGATGCTGAACCTAGAGAAGTTTTTGTGATTGCTTGTCTGCTGATTCCTATTATTGGTATTGGCTTGTATCCCAAGTTAGTCACTCAAATTTATGATTCTAGCCTCGGTCAATTAACTGCTAAATTACGTAATTCTGTACCTAGCTTAGTACAAGAAGCAAAAGCTCCTAATCACTTTTTATATTCTTCAATCAAGTCTGCAACTGCGCCTAAAATTGCCACGATTGAAAAATAATCGGATTTAACCGTATATTAAGCTCGTAATCCTCCCCTTTGATCGGAATTGTTATCTATGGGAGGTTTTTTTATCAATGGACAATTGGTAATCAACAGACAAAATGCAGGTGGGCATCAATAATCTATTAATCGTTACGTCTTCAAGAATTGCTTGTTGCCCACCCTACGGGCGATCGCTCTGCAATCCTCAATTCTTAGTAACCCGTCAAAACAGAGCAATTGTCATAAAAATACGTATTTATAACTAGAATATTTGTAACCAGACCCAAGGCAGATGTATCCTAAATATATGTAGGCTATCAATCAAACTGGAGATTGGCATTTTGGATACACACGAATTTGATGTTGTCATTATTGGAGGGGGGCCGGCGGGCTGTACGTGTGCGCTGTATACATCAAGAGCCAATCTCAAGACCGTTATTTTGGATAAGAATCCTGCGGTGGGTGCATTGGCTATTACCCATAAAATCGCTAACTACCCTGGAGTTTCAGGGGAAGTGAGTGGAGAGGATTTGCTCACAAGCATGAGAAATCAGGCGGTGGAATACGGTACTGTTTATCAACGCGCTCAGGTTTTTGGCATTGATGTTAGTGGAGAGATGAAAAAAGTCTATACTCCCGAAGGTACGTTTGCTGCTAGATCTTTAGTCCTGGCAACTGGAG
>CAKZYI010000618.1 GCA_937884735.1 uncultured Pleurocapsa sp. | reverse complement strand
CTAACGTCTTTAGCTTGCTCATAGTTTGTTGTGATTAAGTAGTTTCCACTTTGTTCTACAAATACCCATTCATCATTAGTTTTGACTGCTGCTAATCCTTCGCTAAAATCATTACCAAAGTTACTATCAATGTTGAACTGAGGTGCAATAACTATCTCGCCATTTTGATTGACGAATCCCCACTGATCGTTGATTTTGACTCCTGCCAATGTTTCGTGAAAATCATGAGCTTGCTCGAACTGAGGCGAAATAACTACATTTCCACTTTGGTCTATAAATCCCCACTTATCGTTAATTCTAACTGCTGCCAATCCTTCGCTAAAGTATTAAGCATGATCGATATAAGTAGAAAAAAAAAATTATCCACAAAAATTAACAAATCCTAATTATCCTACAAATTCAAGTCCAGACAACAATTCAATTAAATATCCAGGTGCATCAAATAGAGGTGCAATAACTATTTTGCCACTTCGATCGATAAACCCCCACTTGTCGTTGATTTTAACTGTTGCTAGCCCTTCTTTGAAACCATTGGCATAATCAAACTGAGGTGTAATTATAAAGTTACCACTTTGGTCGATAAACCCCCATTTATCACCAACTTTAATATGGACATACCCTTCTTTAAAACTAGGAAAAACACCTTTGGCTATATACTGGGATGGCAGTTCGATAGGAATAACAATAGTTCCACTTTGATCGATAAAGCCCCATTTATCATTGACACTCACTGCTGCTAATCCCTCACTGAAGTCCATAGCAGAATCATATTGTGGAGAAACAACAATAGTTCCGCTTCGATCGATAAAGCCCCATTTATCGTCGATTTCAACTGCTGCTAATCCTTCACTAAAGTCGTCAGCAAGCTCGAAAGAGGTCGACGAATTTGCTTTAACAACAGATGGCGCAGGTGCTACTTCTCCTTGAGCGGGAGGAGCAGTGGCGTTTTGCTGTAAAAACGCAATTGATTCGGCGAAAGGGACTAAAATAATCTTTTCGAGTATTTCGTCCGAACCAGCTTCCAAAGTCTCGATTACACCCTCTAAAGAGTGAACTTCAATATCAACGCTAGCAGCAACTTCTGGCTGTTGCTCTTTGAATCTTGCTACCATTTGCTCTAGCTGCGCTTTATCAAAGAAGAAAGGAATTACCTGCTGGGAATTTCTTTCAAAGGTCAGATAACCTTTGCCTTCGCCGCCTCTAGCAACAAACAACGGTACGCCGCCTTGATAGGGCTGCTCGTTTTGTTCGCCAATGGTTTTGGCTTGAGTTACGGCTTCTTCTTGAGGTACATAGGCAAAATCCAAGGCATTTTCTCCGCCTTCAGCCGAACCAGCAAGTTTGAAACCCTCACCTAGAGAAACTGGCACGACTCTAACCTTATCTGCCAGTTCTGGATTTTCAGTCTTTAGTTGATTGATAAACTCTTTAGCATCATCGAGAGAAACAAAGACTCCTGCTACCTTCTCTTCGTTTTCTCCCTCTGCTACAAGAGGCGTACCCTGCTCGTCGGCAATAGTAAATACTGGTACTGGATCGAGTTTTTTTAGCACTTCTTCTTCAGGTAAAGCGATCGCGCTCAAATTTGCTACTGCTTCCCAGCTCAGAAAAGTAGCTGCCGCAACTCCTAAAGTTACGCTCCAAGGGCTTGATGATTTAATCATGGGTGTCTGTCTCTTCAACTATTCATACTACACTTATGATAGTTAGATAATTATAGTCAAATTCAGCCATCAACTTTCAAACTACTGCTTTTTTTCAGCCAGGGTAAAAGAGGACACTAACTAGAATGAAATAGCAATTATTGGTCTTGGTAGTTTGATTATGCTTAACTCGCTATTTAGTAGACTGTAGGGTGAGCAATGCCCACTCTACAGATATAAAATTTTAACCAATTAATTCTTTTGCTCTTTTAACAAAATTCTCCGCAGTAATGCCATTAAACTCCATAATTTGAGTGGCACTATTACCAGTTTCGCCTCGTTTCCAAGCAAAAACATCGCGCTTACTATTACTACGCAACATAACGGGTTCTAGCATGGCACTCGAACCACCTGTAACGCAGATTAAAGCATCGCCATCGAACATTGCCGAAAATTCTGCATCGGATAGGAAGTCGCCATCGGGGGATTGAGTAATAGTATCCCAAGCCACGTCGGTAGGACGATACAAACGACGGGGGTTAATGATGGAGACGATTTTAGAACCAATTCCTTGGGCTTTTAACTGTTCGGCTGCTGCCAAGGCAGGAATCAGAGTCATGTCTCCGATGACAGCAAAGACTACTGTTTTATCTCCAGGGGTTTCTTGGATAACAATGCCACCTTTAGCTATTCCTTCTCTAGTTTGTTCTAGGGTAGTGCGAATTTCTAAGGGAGATTTACTAGCAGTGATGGTAACACCTTTATTTTTTGTACTCAATGCCCATTCATAACAGGCTTGGATACTGATGGCATCGCAAGGAAAGAGAGGAAAGACATTACCGTTACGCATAATTCCTGCAAAGTAGTTTTCTACATCGGGACGTTGGTGTGTCCAACCATTACGCCCTTGCTCTAATGCCCCTGCGGTGAAAAGGGTAATAGTAGAAGGAGTAGGGCGACGTAATTCCGCCATTGCTTGAGTTACTGTCTGCCAGATGGGTAGACCATTGATAGCAAAGGATTCGTAGGAACACCATAAAGTACGTGCGCCAAACAATGCCTGGGCTGCTGCTAATCCCGCACAAGCATCTTCGCTTAAGGGTTCGTATACCTGTCCGTTGGGCTGTTGGAAATAGGTATCGTCGCTGGTGGGATGAATGATTTTTAGGGCAGTGTTGATATTTTTAATTCCCGATGCGGCATTACCATCGGCGTTTGCCACAATAAAGTCTTTGTCCTGCTGTCCGACATAAGCTGCGATCGCACCCATGGCTGTAGTGGCTACTTTTTTATCTCCGCCAATGGGGTATTCTTCCATCGGAATAGTTCCTATGTTCGCTAAAGGATACTCTTTTTCGGTCATGGCTGTATCGACTGCTGCGCCACCGCTAGCACGGACATAATTATTACGAACAAGCTGCCAGGCTTCGGGGGTTAAAGCCCGTTGTTTTAATGCCGCTATAATGTAGTCTTTGTCTACACTGTCGCCAGGATAAAGGTTATGAGACTGCGCACCGTCCTTGTGTACGCCAGAGCCTTTTAACTGTTTGACGATGAGTACGGTTAGTGTACCGCCCAATGCAGACTTAGCAGCTTTGTCAGTAGCTTCTAATACAGCTTGGGAAAATGCCATTCTCGCTTCAAAAGAGAAGCGAGTACTGTTTACATAGTCCCCTGGTTGATTGGTATCGTCGTAGTCTTTGGCATTAACTAAAATTACTTCTTCAAAACCGTTGCCTTTCCAATAAGCAATCATCTCCTCATTGCTTTTGGTAGAAACCATGCTGTGATGTTCTTGGGAAAAACCATTCCATACGAGGATTGGTAAGAAGTTAGTCACCTGGGGAAAAGAAGTATTAAAGTGACCGAAGCTGCTCATTATATAGGGTTCGCCCAAACCACCATCGCCAATAGTAACGGGAAACAATACCCCAGGATGAAGTTTTGCCCCTGCCATAGCAAAGTGTTGTCCTTGTCCCAAAGGGCCTGCGGGGTTTAGTAAGCCAGGGATTTGTCCTGATAGGTGTCCGAGTAACCCGTGCATCTCCCGAAAGCGATCGCCCATATCTTTGACATTATTAATGCCCATTGCTTCGAGGGAAGTATCAAGGAAAACATTGCTATAAAAACCAGGGGCATGGTGTCCTACTTCAGTAATAATATTTTTATGTCCCAACATCACTAAAGATGCGATCGCGTCAGCAATACTGGCAAACCCCCCAGGATGTCCAGACTGTTTGCTAGCAGTAATATGTAGAGTTAGATAGCGCAGGGCATCCGCTGCCAACATAGTTTGATAAACCGCAGATTTATCTGTAGGAGAAGCGATCGCAGTTTGTCCTTCAGCAATTGCTGCTGTTTGTCCATATTCAGTAAAACCAGGTAAATCTTCTTTAAAATGCTGAATCCCTTGGCAAAAAGCGGGAATGTTAGTGGCAACGGTCATAAAAATATATCCTTGATCGATAGAACTGCAAGTGTTAAGTAAATCTTACAATTTTGAGTGATACGAAAACGACAAAATCTGCCTATGAGTACTATTGGGAAATGTTAATAGACAAAAATTTGCAGCTGAATCTGAAATTAAAGTAATTGTTCTGGGAAAACGTATAAAATTATCCAGAAGGCTTAGGGCATAACTAGTCTACGGCAGACAAAATATTAAATTTTCAAAGAAGCCGATTGATGGAAAATATTATATGAGTAATTTATTGCAGGGCGTTAGTGTCTATCTAATTGGCATGATGGGAGCGGGTAAAACAACCGTGGGAAAACAACTCGCCAAGGATCTCAACTACCGTTTTATTGATACAGACCGAACTATTGAAGCGATCGCCAAAAAACCGATTACAGAGATTTTTGCAGACCAGGGAGAGGCTTATTTTAGGCAGCTAGAAACTCAAGTATTGGGAGAATTATCGGTCTATACGCGGTCGGTAATATCCACTGGCGGAGGTATTATCACAGAACAAATCAACTGGAGTTATCTACGAGACGGTTTGGTTGTGTGGCTAGATGTAGATTTAGAGATATTGAAGAAAAGATTATCTCATGATGAAACCAGACCCTTAGCTGACAAACTAGAATCATTGCTAGAAACAAGACGTTCTTTGTATGCTCAAGCAGATATAGCGATCGCGATTAACTCTAATCTATCCCCTGCTAAAATATCTGCGCGAATTATTAAAGCCATACCGTCCGTACTCAAGTCTCAGGCAAAAATTGCCCATAACTAATCGTCAATTATTCAGTTCCTTAATTCTATGGTGTACGACAGCGAATATCTCAAAGAAGCTGCAGCAGACCGCGTTCGAGTCCTCAGCGAGGCTTTACCCTATATTCAAAAATTTGCAGGTCGTACTATCGTCATCAAGTATGGTGGTGCTGCAATGAAAGATGGTAATCTCAAGGCAAAAGTTATTAATGATGTAGTTTTTCTTTCCTGTGTAGGAGTTCGTCCTGTAGTAGTCCATGGCGGCGGCCCAGAAATTAATACTTGGTTGGGAAAGTTAAACATTGAGCCTGCTTTCAATGAT
>CAKZYI010000617.1 GCA_937884735.1 uncultured Pleurocapsa sp. | reverse complement strand
ATTGGGCTGTCAGGTCTACCTCTACTTTGTATCCTCCATTCCAGTCTTCTGGGATCAAAGAGTTTGTTGTAATGTTTATTTGATTAGTAGCCATGTGTAGTAACTTTCTTTAATAACTTTTTTTGTAACTTGTTACCTTTATAAAAGCTTCACATTAACTTTACAGTGACTTCATACTCTTTGTAGCCAAACTTTAATCACAAACATAGGTACTATGACTTGTTTTACCAGCTTTATTTAACTATTCGTCTAGCGATCGCTCTTCTTTCTAAGTTATGGTATGCTTCGGCTTGAGTCATTTTAAACTGCAATAATTCTCTAGAAACTGAGTTGTGTTTCCGCGCTGGTTTAGTAGGAATTATTTCTAAAGCATTGATGATTTGTCGCGCCACCGCTTTTGCCAACAACGGAGGGACAGAATTACCGATTTGTCTGAAACCGTGCCATTTCGTAGCGTGAAACATAAACCAATCGGGATAAGAATGAAGACGCGCAGCCTCCCTAACCGTAATACAGCGCGGTGTAATAGGGTGAATTGGACGAGGGGATGTGTATGCACCTCGATTGCTGGCTGTACCTGCACGAAGAGTGTTGCACAAACCGTTTAAATCTAAACGATGAAAATGACTAATGCGATCGCTTTTTCCTGGATTAGTAGCAGCGAATCTTGCTATGGTTTTGGCTGTATGTTTGGTGCGTCGGCTACAGGTTAAAAGCTTTGGGTTGTATTCTCTAGGGTAAGCATAGTCATCTTCAATTAAAATTAGATTACGTAACCTACCAGCATATAGGCTTGGTTGACCATAATCTGCTTTAACCCAATCTCTATGTTCTAATTCAGGATAAAGATTAACTTCAGGAATATCAGAAATTGCTTCTTGAACGTTGGGAGTTTGAGGTAAGTGACTATTGGTAGATTTTACTTTCTTTCTGACGGCAGATTTGACGCTTGTTTCAATCTTTTTTTTGCTTGGTGGTCGAGTTAAAACCTCTGGATAGTCAGGTAAATTCAAACCTTGACGACAACCAATTAAAAATAAACGACGGCGATTTTGAGGAACTCCATAATCAGCAGCATTTAGAACTTGATAGTTTTCTCGAACCTGATAGCCATGTTTTTGAAACGTTTTGATTACATTTCGCAAGACTTCTTTGTGTTTACCAACAGTCATTCCCCGTACATTTTCCATGACGAAAAATTTGGGTTTTAAATCTAATACCAAACGTATAAAATGAAACACTAAAGAATTACGGTTATCATCCAAATAGCGTTTTCCCATTAGAGAAAAACCCTGACAAGGAGGACCTCCAAAAACCACATCAATATCCCGATCTCCAATTGCTGATTTTTCTCTAATTTCTCTTCCTGTAGTATCAGTAACGCTTTGGCAAATAGTTTTCCAAAAGGGAAAGTTATATTCATGAACGCTGGCGTGAATTGGGTCGAACTCTACTGCCGCCAAGACATCAAAACCTGCTTGCGCAAAACCCAAGGTCTTTCCTCCCGCACCAGCAAACAGATCTACAGCTATTGGTCTGCACTTACTACTAGCCATAACTCACCTTATAAGGAGATCTCGATCTAAGATTCTAATCTGAAATCGTTGGCGATCGCCAGCTTTGTATTTGTAACAAAATGTAGTCTAAAATTCCCTCTTCTTCTTTCCCAATCTGTCTTTATGTGTTCTTTATAAAAAACCAAATATTATTGAAGATTCAATCAAGTGACTTGCGATTCAAAGTTTAGTAAATCGAAAAAGTGTAATCTTTTTTTATGGAAGAGTGAAAAGCAAAAGTCAGAATACAGAATTAACGATCGAGAGTATGTCATTAATTCACGATATATAAATTTATTAAGTATCAAGGCTTATCAAAATTATCAAAAATCTGTGTTGTTGTTTTAGGTCAGCATATATTTTTGTTTAGCAAAATATACACTTTATCCATAACTAACTTGGCTATTTGGTTTTTGTCCGATCAAACCATCAAAATTGACTTTTATTAAAAAATTTTAGCTAAAGCAAATTTTCTTATGTCGTCCCTATCTCACCAAGCCTTAAATAACTTAGTACCACTCAGGCAAAAAGATTCTAGAAGCATAGCGTTTATCGACTCTAGTATTGCTGATTGCGAATACATAACTCAAAAAGTTATCCCTAAAGCAAGAGCAATTATTATTGGTTCAGAAGATGATGGAGTAAAGGCTATTAGTAAAGTTTTAAAGGCTAGTAATTGCCTCGAAATTCATGTTTTTGCCTCTGGATTTCCTGGATGTATTTATTTGGGCAATAGCGAATTAAGTATTAGTACATTTAGTACTTACTATTTTAGTTTAAGAAACTGGTTTAATCGTCGAGGTCTTATTAATAGAAATTGTCTGCCTTATATTTATATATATAGCTACAGTTTAAACATAGGAGATGTGGGAGAAGAATTTGTTAGAAAACTCAAAAAAATTACGGGAGCAAAAGTTTGTACTTCATCTAATATTTTGAAAAGCACCATTTTAAATCATGCGAGGGATTTTTAAAAATATTAGCAGCTTTAGTCTTATTAAGATAATTTCTTTAATCGAAGACGAAATTATGCTTAATTAATGTGTTTTCTATTCTTTTTAATTCAACTTTGACTTCAATTTTTTCACTATCATCAATAAAATGGAGAAAACCCCATTGTCCTTGACCAGGAATTGCACCATTTTTGCTCTTAACGGTTGAATCTACTATGTACTTTTCGCCGTTATAAGGGCCACCTTTGTACGAACCTCTGCTGTCTAAAGAAGCTGCTTGAATTATAGGAAAAGAACCGCCTCCTTCCGTGGCATAACTATTAGCTGTTCCAGTTTTTCCATCATCAATTGCTAGCATATGAGCGTCGCCAGAAATCATTAATAATTTATCAATTTGGTTTTGTTTAATGAAGTTGGCAATCTCTTCTCTTTCTTGACTGAATAAATTCCAAGCTTGAGTTTTACGATCGCTTTGCGGGCAAATCCAAGGAATACTATTAATCCAAATAGTTAATCTTTCCTTATTACTTTGCTGCCGCTCTTTACCAATTCTCAACTGTTGCAATAACCACTGTTTTTGATTATTGCCTAAAAGAGTGCGATCGCGATCGTTTTCCGAAGTTTTCGATCTTTGGTAAAAGCGACTATCAGTCATAATAAATCTTACTCTACCAATTACAAAAGATTGATAGATTGCACCCTCACCTTTTATTTCGTTTAAAGTCTCTGGTAAAGGATAGTGGGGTACTTGTTCGCGGTAGGCTTTGCTAGCAAGATATCTTAAACTATAAGAACCGTCAGAATCATTATATCCATAGTCGTGGTCGTCCCAAATATACCCTAACGGGATATTTTGATAAAGATTTTTCTGTCTGGCTTGACTCATTACTAAATCGTAATTGTGCCGATAATCATCCAGATTATTTTCTTTTGAACCCAAAAAAGGGAAATCATTTCTGTAGTGTAAATCTCCCAAATGAACGAACAAATCTACATGGGAATCTTGTCCATTTTCCGCTTTATATTTATACTGGCTAATCGTATCAAATACCTTACTATTACTGACTCCGTAACTAGTATATTTGGAGATAGTACCCCCCGCGCAGGAAGACGTTGCGATCGCAAAACTATATGGTTGATTTATTTTGACTGTTTTAAACTTTAACGATCCTTCACGGGGATATCTACGACCATCGGCAACAATAAAGTAATGGTAAACTGTGTTTTCTGTAAGATCGACAAGATCGAAAGTTGCAATGCGATCGCTTAAAGAAGTTGCTGCAATTTTTTTTACTATGCGATCGAGTTTTGAATAATAAACAATTTGAATATAATTCTTTCCTGCAATAACTCGATCGCTAAGTTTGGCCTTAACTGTTATGGATTTATCCGTTACCGCACCAAGCCAACACCACTGACATCTAATAGTGTTTAGTTTTTTGTTAGCAAATCCTCTTCTAGAAGCCAACAAGAAAAAAGTTAAAGCTAAGAATATTCGGCGATTAAATTTTTTATAAATCCAAGATTTTGGCATGTACTGTGGTTGTCGTTTAAGTAGAGTGCATTTAGGGATGAAGGATAAGGGATAAGAGATGAGGAAGGAGAAAAAAGGTTATAGGTTATAGGTTATAGGTTATTTCGCCAAAAGTGGTGCTGCAGAAAGCAGCTTTTTAGTATATGGATGTTGTGCTTGGGTAAATATTTTTTCCGTAGCGTCAATTTCAACAATTTTACCCGAATTCATTACCGCAATGCGATCGCAAAAAAATCTGGCTACCCAAAGATCGTGAGTAATAAATAAATAAGTTAGGTCAAATTCTTCTTTTAAAGTTAGCATAAGCTTTAATACTTGAGTTTGCACGGTAGCATCTAACATACTCACAGGCTCATCGCAGATTACTAGCTTAGGATTGGTAATTAAAGCTCTGGCAATCGCAACTCTTTGTTGTTGTCCCCCTGATAATTCTTTAGGATAGCGTTGATAATATTCTTTGACAGGAGTCAAACCAACCTTTTCTAGCATAGTCGCCACGTGTTCCTTTGCTTTTACTGCATCGGCTAATTTATGAATTAACAAAGGATCTGCAATACTATCGCCAACAGTCATCAAAGGATTGAGACAGGCATGAGGATCTTGAAAAATCATCTGTAGCTGTCGCCTTTGATTTCGCATTGCTTGAGGTGACAGAGCGGTTAAATCTTCTCCCAAAAATTCTACTGTACCCGATGTAGGCTGCAGCAATTGTAAAATAGTCCGCGACAAAGTACTTTTTCCGCAACCAGACTCCCCTACTAAACCTAAAATTTCCCCTGGATACAAATCAAAGCTTATATTGTCTACTGCTTTAATCACTTCTGGTTGCTTCTTAGAAAACCACTGTTGAATCAGGCTTCCTTCAATAGAAAAGTGCTGCTGTAAATTTTTAACCCGTAAAATTGGATTTTCTTTAGTCTCAATTTGCGTTGTATCTTCTTCTACTACCTGTAATAATAAAGCCGCATTCAACAAAGACTTCGTATATTCATGTTGAGGATTATAAAGAATTGATTTAACATTTCCCTTCTCTACCATTTTGCCCTGATACATAACCGCAATGCGATCGCAATATTCCCCTACCATTGCTAAATCGTGAGAAATTAACAATAAGCCCATTTCCCTTTCACTACATAGACGAGTCAACTCATCCAATATTTCCGCCGAAACGGTAACATCCAAACTAGTAGTCGGCTCATCTGCCACAATAATCTTGGGGTTGAGTAATAATGCTAATGCGATCGCAACTCTTTGACGCATTCCTCCGCTGAATTCATGGGGATATTGTCCCCAACGGTTTGCTGGTATCTTAACCGTCTCTAAAGTTTCAATTGCCAATTGTTTGGCAGCAGACTTAGATAATTCTGGCTGATGGGCTTTAATAGTTTCCATACAGTGATCGCCAATAGTCATCAAAGGATCTAACCTTGTCATGGGATCTTGAAATACTAATGCCACTACCTCCCCGCGGAATTGCCTAAGATCGGCTTTATTTAATTCAAAGACAGATTTGTCTTGAAAAATTGCCTTTCCCTCTACTCGACTACCCTCTGGTAATAAGCGCATAATAGCCCTGCCCAAAGTAGATTTCCCGCAGCCAGACTCGCCAACCAAACCCATTTTTTCTCCTTTTTTCAACTCAAAGGAAATATCATCTATTGCCCAAGCAGTTTGAGAGCTAGATCTACTAGGATAAGCAACTTTGAGATTATTGACTGACAGAAGGGCAGAAGTCGTAGTCTGAGTCATGGGAGTCAGGTAAATAGGAATGATTATTCAATCGCATTGTAATCAGCTAATTATTAAATTGGCTATTGTTTTAGGATTTTTGTCTCTCGCAAAGTCGCTAAGACGCAGAGGAGAGGTAGGTATACCTCACTAATTTGGGAATTAAGAGAAGGGAAGCAGCTTTAAAGGATACCGCTACCGCTTGGCATAAGGGAGCGGAGGAGGCGCAAAAGAAGATAGAAATATATTCGTCACTCTATATATATAAGTTAAAGATATAAATTTGTAATTTATTTATAAATCTTATTTATAATAGTTGCTTATAACTAATAAAATTTTTTTATATTTTAGCTGATAGAATATTTTGTTAACTTATATGTAAGAAGAAAAAAGTAAAGAACAAAAAATAAAAAACATGACAACTTTAATTCAGCCACCTCAGCAAAAAACTAGAAAATTATGGCAGCCTCTTCAGCAATGGCTAAGGGGTTTAGAGATAAAAGAAGAAGCAACCGCACGACGTATTGTCAAATTGATTCCAGCACAATGCCCCTTTGAAAGAGAAATTAAGCTTCTTGGACGAGTAATTTTACGAATTCCTGCTATGTGTAAATTGAATCCCTGTTACGAGCAATTAGTAGAATTGCGATTTCGCGCACTTTGCTTTCTCGCTGACACTTGTGGAGAAGATATTACGCCCTACTGTACGTAATTGCTTGCTTTAATTTCAACGATGAGAATTCTATAAATATTTATTCAACTGAGAAAACTTTTAATGTAAATAGGAGGAACTAACTGATGGTTAATTTAATCGATACTCAACCAAAAACCCAATCTGCCAGGCTAACTATACAAACTGCCGAAATAGCACCCGAAACTACTGCTATTCGCTGTCTGGATTGGGATCGCGATCGCTTTGATATTGAGTTTGGCTTACAAAACGGTACGACCTATAATTCTTTTATTATTCAAGGTGAAAAGTTAGCTTTAGTCGATACTACTCACGCTAAGTTTCGCGCCTCTTATTTAGGTTTAC
>CAKZYI010000616.1 GCA_937884735.1 uncultured Pleurocapsa sp. | reverse complement strand
AAGATGTCATAGCATGCATAGCCAATAATTTATGACAATTAGTATTAGTGCTACACCTTCTGTACTCGTGGAAGAGTCAGCAACTCAATTGACTATTACCCTGACTTCTAGCGAACCAATACCAAACGAGGGCTTACTTGTTAGTGTCGATAGCGATGTGGCAAATGCTTTGGGACAGTTCAGTTTATCAACATCACGGTTTGATAATCTTGAGCTAGTAAGCATTAATGACGATATTAGTGGCTTTACAGTTCGGCTAAACGGACAAACGGGAACTATTACCACACCAGTTTTAGACGATCTCGACCCCGATAGTCCGCAAAACTTGACTTTTATTGTAGAACCAGGTGAAGGATATACGGTTGATGAAGACGCTGTTGTGACTATAACTATTGAAGATGCTGACACGGCGATAATACCGACACCCGACCCTGAAGTACCGACTTTTGAGCCAGGCTTTGGTGCGGTAGAGCAGGATGTTATTGAAGTACTAGGTAACAACCAACTAATTTTTGCAGGTGAAGGGAACGATATTATCGATGCTTCTATAGAAGATAGAGCGATCGCATTTCCGATAGAAGAAATAACCATTGCAGAGATTAACCAAGCATTTGATGAAGGAACTTTAACATCTCAAGAGTTGGTGCAGCTTTATCTAGATCGAATCGAAACTTTCGACGAACAGGGTGTGGGCATTAATTCAATTATTGCTCTCAATCCAGATGCTTTAGCCACAGCAGCAGCCTTGGACGAAGAGCGTCAAACATCTGGGGCGAGGAGTCCTTTGCACGGCGTTCCTATCTTAATAAAAGATAATATTGACACATTTGACCTGTCAACAACAGCAGGTTCTTTAGTACTAGAAGACTCAATTCCTCTCGATGATGCTTTTGTCGTCGAACAACTGCGAGAAGCTGGTGCAATCATTTTAGGTAAAACTAACCTGGATGAGTTTGCGCGGGGTGTTCGCGGTCTTAGCTCAATCGGAGGACAAACTTTAAATCCCTATGATTTAAATCGAGTTCCTGGCGGTTCTAGTGCAGGAACGGCTGCTGCTGTTACTTCTAATTTTGCTGTTATTGGTTTGGGAACGGAAACAGGAGTTTCGATTAGAAATCCCGCAGCTAATAATAATCTGGTGGGAATTGCTCCTACTGAGGGCTTAATTAGTCGCGATGGTGTAGTTCCCCTCTCCTTTACCCAGGATCGGGTTGGTCCTATGGCGCGTACTGTTACAGATGCTGCGATCGCTTTGGATGTGATTGCTGGTGTTGATGAGAGCGATCGAGTTAGCGAAGCAAGTTTGGGTAACATACCCGAAGGAGGATATACCAGTCTTCTAAGTCCTACCGCATTAGAAGGTGCGCGTATTGGAGTTTTTCGAGATCTATTCCGTTCTGGGGAGGTTCATGAAGAATCTTTAGCCATAATTGACGATGCAATTGAGGATCTAGAAGCGGAGGGAGCAATAATTATTGATGATGTCAGCTTAGGATTCGACCTGTTCAATTTTCTTGATGATGCTCGCGTCAATACTTATGAATTTAAATTTGCACTCAATGATTATCTTGAAACCCTTGACAATGTAACCGTAGAAAATCTCCAAGATATTATTGAAGATGGTAGATATTTACCTAGTTTGGCAAATAGTTTAATCTTGTCTCAATCGATTGAATCTTTAGAAGACCCCGAATATTTAGAGCGTTTGTCTCGAAGGGAATTTCTACAGGATGCAACTATCGATCTTATGGAAGAACTAGATTTAGACGCTATAGTTTATCCAATGAAGACTGTACCAGCCCCTCTGATTGGCGAAACACTCTCAGAAGCCGATAATTCTTTCACTTCTATTGCAGGATTACCAGGTATTGTCGTTCCTGCTGGTTTTACATCTGAAGGACTACCTGTAGGTTTAGAATTTTCTGGTCAACCTTTTGATGAAGCTTCACTGCTAGGATTTGCTTACGATTATGAGCAAGCAACTAACCATCGCAATCCTCCTGACAGTCTGTTAGATAATAGCGATGGTAACAATCGGCTCTATGGGGGAGGTGGAGATGATACTCTTATTTTAGGACAAGGCGACAGAATATTAGCTGGATTTGGAAACGACGCGATCTTTGCTACTATAGATGGAGACAACACCATTACAGGTGGCGATGGTGCAGACCAGTTTTGGATTGCCTCTGCCGAACTTCCCGACTCAGCCAATATTATTACTGACTTTACTAGTGGCGAAGATGTCATCGGTATTGCAGGCTTGGGTATTGGTTTTAGCGATTTAAATATTACCGATATAGAAGGAGATGCTTTAATCTCTGCTAGTGGCTCTGATTTAGCTATTTTACAGGGTATAGCAGCAGACAGCTTAATCGTAGATGATTTTGCCTTTGCATAATTTGATTTGATGGGCAACACATAAGCATAACTAGTAGGGTGGCATATTCACTATATTGATTTATCGATTGTCCACCTTCTGACATTACAAATTTTCTTTGTTGGACGCTCACGTTAAATAAGAAACGGCTGAAAAAAATCCGCAATTGGCATATTTGTCCCGCCTAGTGTGTAGTCGGAAATAACACAGGGCAAAACAGTTTATTTGTCTGCTATGGAATAGTTTAAACAATTTGCCGACTCTACAGTTACTACTTTATTCAAAATAATTATGACCGATCTAGCACCATTAGAATTAATTCCAGGCGCACCCACCGTCACTTTGACTACTTCCCCAATTGTCACTTTCCAAAGTGGGGATGACACTATTGATTATACGATTGTTAACGAGTCAGAAGAAACGGCATTAGAATTTAACTTTGAAGTAGAGGGCGAAATTCCTGAAGCAGGATTCGACCTTAGAGTTATCAACATTGAAGCACCAATTCCTGAATACTCCTATCTATCCCAGCTAGATCTTACTCAAACGACAACAACGGGAACTAATCAACCAGTTTTCGATCCAGATAATGATTCTTTTTTTCTGACAATTTCCGAACCAGAAACTACCATTAGCATTCCAGTTTTAGCCGATGGTGTTGACGAAGAATTTCAAGTTCTCGATTTGGCTTTAACTGATGTTGAAGATCGCAATTACAATGTGCCTGAGTTTTCTTTTAATCCAGTAATTTTGATAGACGATGTTGCAGATCTTCCACCCTATTTAATTTCAGAAGAATCGTCTAATGGAGATACAAATAATGGAGATACAAATCCACAGGTTAGTTTAAATACCGAACCAGAATTACTAATTGAATCTGAACAAACCTCTGCCATACTCAACTTTAGCCTGAGTGAACCACCTCCCCCAGAAGGCATTACTGTAACTATTAATGCTCCCAACCTAGATGATTTTAATCTTAGTCAGACTCAAGTAGAAGGAGGCGAAATTGTTTTAGAAGATGAATTGGTCGAACAGCTAAACGCCAATTTAGATGATACTCGCGCCCCCGAAGTACCAGGGGCAGCAGTAGCAGTTGTTTCTCCCTCTGGAAGCTATTTTGGGGCTAGTGGAGTAGCTAGTGTAGAAGATGATACACCATTGCAGCCAGGCGATCGCTTTGAAATTGGCAGCATTACCAAAACTTTTACCGCCACAACCATTTTACAGTTAGTCGAAGAAGATGTTTTAAGCCTAGACGATACTTTAACCGACTGGCTACCAGAAGAAGTTACGGCAAGTATTCCCAATGCAGAAGATATAACTCTAGAACAGTTATTGCAGCACACTAGCGGAGTAGCCGATTATGTCGATGTCTTATTCGATCAGGCTGCATCTAACCCCTTAGTATTTGCTAGAGATTGGCAGCCAGAAGAGTTAGTCGAGTTGATTGACGGACAAGATGCCACCTTCGAACCAGGAGAAGCTTTTAACTACTCTAATACCAACTTTTTATTGTTGGGAATAGTCATTGAAGCAGCAACAAACAATAATGTTGCAGCGGAAATTCGCGATCGCATTATCGAGCCTTTGGAGTTAGATAATACCTTCTTTGCAGAGGAAGAAGAGATACCAGGGGGTTATGTTAGCGGATATTGGGACTTCGATCAAAACGGCACTCTAGATAATATTAACATTGCCAATCTTTCTTGGGCTTGGGCTACAGGGGCAATGGTTTCTAATACGGAAGATTTGGATACTTTTGCGCGCAATTTATTTGCAGGGGACTTACTCCAGCCAGATACTTTAGAGCAAATGCTCGATACCATTCCCGCCACTGATAACGATAACTATTCCTCCTATGGTTTAGGAGTAGGGACAATCGAATCACCCAACCGATTTTGGTATATCCATCGGGGACAAACCCTGGGCTATCGCTCGAATATGTGGTACTCCCCCGAAGACGATTTGACCTATATTGAATTAATCAACGGCTTTTCTAGCGATAATTTAGTTAGAGATATTCTGCCCGCCTATAGAGAAGGCATCAACGACTCTACTTTAGAATTTAACATCACCGAACAAGAAGGAAGTATTACCATACCCGTATTAAATGACGGCGAAACGGAGGGAGAAGAGATAGCCAGCTTTTCTCTAGACACAGGAGAAGGGTATGCGATCGATCCAGATAATAACAGTGGCGAATTTACAATTACCGATAACTCTGACACAACCACCCCAGAGGAATCAAATGTAGGATATGGAATTTTTCCTAATGAAGTACTTGAAGGAGATAACATCCGTTTCTTTTTTGAAGTAAGTGATGATTTAATTCCCGATGATGGTTCAGGTTTATATTTATATCTCGATAGCGACACGCCAAATATTCTATCTCAACTCGATTTAGACTCCGCCACAGGAGGAGAATCATTTATTGCCAATGCCGACAACAGTGGTTTTGCTGTCAGAATCTTTGAATTTGATAGTACGGTAGAAATTCCCGTTATTATTGATGAGATTACAGAAGAACCAATTGATGTCACCTTTAAATTAAAAACTAGAGACGAAATTAGCGAAGAAGATCTGGCTATAATTGAAGCCGATGCTCAGATCGATGATTACGAGCTTAATCTGCAAATGTTTAGCAGTACGGTTAATATTTCTGACAATGACAGTACTGGCAATCCCGATCCAAGCTCACCTATAGGCGAACCCACCGAACCTGAAGCAAACAATGATTTAGAGCCTCTATTTGGAACTGTCACAGAGGACATCATTGAAGTAGAAGGTAGCAACCAACTAATCTTTGCTGGTGACGTGAACGATTTGGTTGATGCTACTACAGGGGAAGGCAGTAACCGTATTTACGCAGGCAATGGCGATGATACTCTAATTTTAGGTTCATCTGACCGTGTTTTAGCAGGATTTGGTGACGACGCGATCTTTGCAACCTC
>CAKZYI010000615.1 GCA_937884735.1 uncultured Pleurocapsa sp. | reverse complement strand
AAGACTTCGCCCATAAGAGTGGGACGGTTTGCATCGATGCGTAAATGTTCGGGACGGATACCCAAAGTAGCGCGATCTCCAACTGTTAGAGTCTTTGGCTGTACTGGCACAGTTACGGTATCGTCACCAGGTAGTCTTAAAGTAGTGCCAGAATCTCGAACGCTAGTAGTCATCACCGACAAGAAATTCATCTTCGGAGAACCAATGAATCCCGCAACAAAACGATTGCGAGGATGATGGTATAGTTCCATAGGTGCGCCAATTTGTTCGACAATGCCACCTTGGAGAACCACAATTTTAGTAGCCAAGGTCATGGCCCGACCGATAGCTACCCTTTGTCGTTGTCCCCCAGAGAGAGCACCAGGCTTACGTTGTAACAGTGGTTCTAGCTGTAAAATTCCCGCAACTTCTTTTGCCCTTGCAAGTCGTTTGGCTTTGGGCATCCCTGCTAATCGCAAACTAAAGGACATATTTTCGGCTACCGTCATGTGCGGATAGAGGGCATAGGTTTGAAATACCATTGCCAGCCCTCTTTGGTCTGGGGGAACATGGTTCATCCGTTCCCCATCAATCAATAGATCGCCAGAGGTGATTTCTTCTAATCCCGCAATCATTCTCAGTAGGGTAGATTTACCGCAGCCAGAGGGTCCGACAAAGACTACAAATTCGCGGTCTTCAATATCTAGATCTATGCCTTTAATAACCTCGGTATCGGTGTAGGTTTTGCGGATATTTCTTAAAGTGACAGTTGACATAATTAATTCGTTTTAAATAAATGTTGAAGAAGTTTTTAGTCGTTAGTTCAATCGATTGGTATATTTGAACCGTTAATTAAACAAGACTCTTAAAGCAAAAATTGCGTATAGGAGAATAAGAGACTTAAACTCAAAAAACTAATAACCAATGACCAATGACTAATGACTAATAACGAGCAGAAGGTTAAGTACAAAGAATGAGCCTATTTAACAGCTCCAAATGTAAGACCTCGAACCAGTTGCTTTTGAGAGATCCAACCAAAGATTAGAATCGGCGCGATCGCCATTGTGGAAGCTGCCGACAGTTTTGCCCAAAATAGTCCTTGGGGACTGGAAAAGGAAGCAATAAAGGCGGGCAAGGGGGCTGCATCAAAGGTGGTCAGGTTGAGACTCCAAAAGGCTTCGTTCCAGGAAAGAATAATCGAAAGCAGTGCGGTAGAAGCAATCCCAGGAAGGGCTAGAGGTAACAATACATATGCCACTTCTTGATAGGTTGTCGCCCCATCCATGCGATCGGCTTCGAGAATTTCTTTTGGTACTTCTTTGAAAAAGCTGTAGATCATCCAGACCACAATCGGCAAGTTAATCAGGGTATAAATGATAATCAAACCGATACGAGTATCTAACAATCCTGTTTCGCGACCGAGTATGTAAATTGGTACTAATACACCAACCGAGGGCAGCATTTTGGTCGAAAGCATCCATAGCAAAGTGTTTTTGGTACGCTTAGTCGGAAAGAAAGACATGGCGTAGGCGGCGGGAACTTCTAGCATCAGTGACAAAATGGTCGCGACGACGGAGATAATGACACTGTTCCAGGCAATGTTATTATAAGCAGCCCGTTCTTGATCGGCAACATAGTTTTCTTAAGTAGGCTTAAAGAAAAGCTGAGGAGGTGTTGCTATTGCAGCCACTTCGGTTTTAAAGCTGGTGATAAACATCCAGAAGATCGGGAAGAATAGAATACAGGCGACTAGCCAACCCAGTAAGCCGATAAGCCATTTGTTTGATTTTTTATTAGTTTTCATATTAAGTATCCAAATTACTCGCAACGCTACGGACTAAGAAAATAGCGACGATATTAGCTAGCACCACCGCAATCAAACCGCCAGCAGAAGCTCCACCAACGTCAAATTCTAGTAATGCTTTGAGATAGATGTAGTAGGCTAAGTTAGTAGTAGCCAGTCCAGGCCCACCACCAGTGGTAACGAAAATTTCTCCAAAGATAGCCAGGAAGAAAATTGTCTCGATCATTGCCACCACAGCGATCGCCCGACTTAGGTGAGGCAGCACCACGAATCGAAACAGTGCCAAGGATTTAGCCCCATCCATGCGCGCTGCTTCAAGCTGGTCGGTACTAAGAGACTGAATCGCCGTTAACAAAATAAGTAAGGCAAAGGGCAACCATTCCCAAGACACAATGATGATAATTGACAACAGGGGAAAATCGGTAAACCAGTCGATCGCTCCTAAACCAAGCCCACGAGTAATTTGAGCACACAGCCCGTAAACTGGGTGCATCAGCATATTTTTCCAAATCAAAGCACTCACCGTCGGCATCACAAAGAACGGTGAAATTGCTAGGACGCGAGCAATACCCTGACCTGGAAATTCCTGGTTAAACAGTACTGCCAACAGAGTCCCTAAGCCAATCGTAATCAGCAGCACCGGC
>CAKZYI010000614.1 GCA_937884735.1 uncultured Pleurocapsa sp. | reverse complement strand
TATTGGCACAGAAAATTTTTACAAATTGTCTTCCACCTCATCATCCAGCAAATCGACTGAGGTTCTTAAAAGTCGGTTTTCATAACGGCGATCGCGTCTTCGCCCTTTGGCTTTACCTGCACGTTTGCTACTGCGATTATCTATGACGATTTCGTCAAGATGCTGGGCATCATTCAAATTATCCCAACCCTTTTGTGGCGTACGCTTACCCATTGTTTGTTTGCGAGCGATTTTTTGATTACTACATTTTGTTAATTATTGTAAAAAGATTTTGCTTTGGCTGTCTATGAGATTGTTTTAATTGGTGTTGGGCAATCATTTTGCCCAGAAGTTTGATTGGCTTCGTAATACCGATCGTCTCAAAGCCAAAAGCACGGTGGATTATCAAACCATCCACCGTATCAAAAACTTGATTAGCCAGAATTTTATGCTCAATCCCCAAAAACTCCACAATCAATGCTTGGAGACGCTCGTAAGATTTTTGAATCGCTTCGTTTAGTTCTGGTTGCTTTAGCTCTGGCTGCTGAAAATAACTAAAAAACGATAGAAAGCGATCGCTACTTAACTAAAAATAGCATCTGTCATATTTGTCTGTATTTTTAGTAACTATAGGGAGGATAATCGAGAGATGTTTTTTATGACTGTACCCAGCTTTCGGTCAAAAAGCGATCGATATCGTCTCTAAAGGCTGTCAAACAGCTTTCGTCAAGATAGAACATATGACCAGCTTCGTAGCATTTGACTTGGATATTATCTCGCAGCGTTGGATCGAGATTCATATGAGATAGAGTATAGTCCGTGGCAAAGTGGGGTGTAGCTAGATCGTAATAGCCTTGGGCAACAAAAACTTTCATAAAAGGATTTTTAGCGATCGCTTCCCGTAAAGCTGCTGCTGTGGTTGGTAGTTCGCCATTTTCCCATTTCCAGGCTTTATTTACGTCCATACTGAGGATTACATAAGGGAGATCTGTTTCAATGCCGAGGTCGCGCCGTACGTAGTCATTAAAGGTTGTTGTAAATGGGGATTCGATCGCGTAAGCAGACGGATCGAAATCGGGGCGTTCGTTAACTGCAAGAGCTTCAATTCCCGTATAGCGTGCGTCAAAGCGTCCAATACTAAGTTTTTCAGGACGGAGTAATTCCTTACAAAACCGAGAAATATTGATACGTAGATTAGAACCCAAAACAAAGTCCACATCCACCCCAATGTAGCGGGCGAGGGCGGTAGCAACGGTTTGGCGATCGCTATCTGACAGGCGATCGCCCTGCATTAAAGCCAGGGTTAGCTCTCGTTCCGACCAAGTTTCCACTTCTTTTAAAACAGCTTCTAGCGGTCGCTGTTGCAGTTCGGGGACAAGTTTTTTGTGATACCAGGCTGCTGCTGTATAAGTGGGAACAAATAGAGGGTATGGTAAATCGTCACCCCGTCCGAAAAAGACTGGACGCAAATCCATTGCATTAGAAATCAGGATAATGCCATTGAAGTTAATCCCAAGATCCACTAGATGACTGGCAAGACCAGCAGCACGAGTAGTACCGTAGCTTTCACCAGCTAAATATAGGGGTGATGTCCAGCGTTGATAGCGGGTTAAATACAATCGAATAAATTCCCCTACAGAGTGAATATCTCCTTCAAAGCTCCAGAATTTTTTATCTTTCTCTTTATTGATCGCCCGACTAAAACCCGTCCCCACTGGATCGATAAATACCAGATCGGCGCGATCTAGCCAGGTATAGTCTTTGGCTTGTAGGCGATAGGGTGGTGGTGGCTTAAAGCCGCTGGATTCCATTACCACTCGCTGGGGACTGACAGCACCCAGATGTAGCCACACGGATGAAGAACCAGGACCCCCATTAAAGACAAAAATCAGGGGGCGGGGGACACTCGCTTCATTAAGAGTATAGGCTGTGAAGAAAATTTCGGCTTCGGTTTCACCAAATTCATCCTTGAGCGGAATCGAGCCTGCATGAGTAATATATTTTAGGGTTTTATCGGTTAGTGCCAGTTCCTGCTGCCTTTCCACGGGATCGATACCGAGAAGCTGACGTTTTTTTTCTGTTTTCTCAGATGATTTTCCCATTTCTGGAGTTGTATTGCTGTCAGAAGAAGCTTGCTCTTGATTCGACATAGTTAACTATCGATTTAAAGGTATCTTGGGATCGGGCTTATTAGAATTCCTCTTATAACTAACAATAGACTACTGTAATTCTTCAAGAAAGCTTTTTTCAAGAGTTCTCGGATTGCTGTTTAGAGATTGAGCAATATATTTTGTCAATAGCTTATCTTCTAGCTTAGGTAAATTAAAACTGTAATTATTACGCTTATAAAGATTATCGATTAAGATATAAATCTCCAAACTATTATCGATCCAAAACCAAACTTCTTTAACTCCCAATCTTTTATATTTTTCTAAATTTTGAGTTCCA
>CAKZYI010000613.1 GCA_937884735.1 uncultured Pleurocapsa sp. | reverse complement strand
GGTAGAGGTATTGCTATGGCAATTCGAGGGGGCAAGGAGGCTATTTTAGAGGCGCACCAGGTAACGGGTGGATGGATAGCAATGATTGGCAATTCGATCCAAGACCAGGGATTAGTCGAAGACAACTCGTATCGCTGGATGCCTCCCAAACCTGATTTTAGGAATCCATTCAGAGGTTTCTTGACAAAAATAGACAACTTGGAAGACGCAGCCGCTCAAGTTAATCAGCTTGTTTCGAGTGGAATAGAATTCCAAGAAAATGTTAATGAAGGTATTAAAGCTACTGCTGAATTAACTAAAGCTCTTGACGATTTTAATGATGAAGCAAATGAAAATAGGCTAGTAGCAATATCTACTAATGAATCACCTACAATAGCTAACATTGATTTGGTTAAAAAACAAGGAAATTAGATAATAATGGCAGTATCAAATAACTGGTTAAACCTTCGTTCTTTCTTGCGAAAAAGTTATAACCGCGAGGTGAACGAATGGTTTCGAGATATTAGTAATGAAATTCCAGGTAACGCTACAGCAAGGCAACAGGCAAAAAGAGCCTGTCTTATCTTGCCAAATGACAGTCAAAATTTAGCATCAATGAAAATGGAGTGTTTTAGGTACGTTGTCCAGCAAAGCCATAAAAAACCAAATATTTTCGGTTTGCCTGTTGGACGCGCCCAAGCACAGCGAAAATATAAGCCTCAAGTATTCTTTTTCTTTTTGCAAGATTCCGATCAAGCAGACCCAGATAAAAGTCCTTTTGATGGTCAGATAAGTTTTCGCTTAATGGATGAAACTTCAGAGACGATTACAATGGCTAAACTTAATTCTATGGCTAATAGAGTTAAGTCTGAATTCGGAGGAAGTACAGAATTTATTTGGAATAAAGGTAAAGACTTAGCTTCTTATACTGATATTCCCAAAGGGTATGCTTTCCGTCTATTAGTTAGAAATAAAACCGATGCTAAACAAATAATTACTAAAGTTTTACGTGTTAATACTGATAGCCCAAATTGGAATAAATTGAGATATTCAGAAGCAGATAGCCCGACGGGTGCTTTTCCAACATCAAAAGGTAATTTAAACATTCTTGGTAAGTTGATAAAAGAACCTATTCAGCGTCCTATTTGTAGCGTTCGCTTCCAATATGCTTACTGTAATATTTGGGGAAAACAAGAGCCTGTAATACTTTACGATAGAAGTTTTAAATATTTTGATGCCTTAGCTCAATAAAGAATATTTATAGAAATACTATAGTATCTCTGTCAAAAATAAGTGCTATTTTTCTCTGCTAATCTAAATTAAATAACTCTTTTTAAATAGGACGTTAATTAATTATGGGCAAGCGTTTTTCGCAGTTAGAAGATGTTTATAACAATCTTGTAGCTATTAATTTTGACTTCAACACTTTACCTGCTAATAATAAGTATCGAAAGTATGCTGAATGGAAACAAGATCCAGATAAGCGTACGCTGCCTGCTGGATCGGCTCAAGATACGGGCGCGCGAGTAGGGGCAGGAATTAAACCTTTTGGTTTAACTGTCGATCCTGATAATGAATTTAATGTAGGCATGTCAGGTCGAGTTAATACCGAGCTAGGTAGCTTAGGGGGCGCTACTCTTTATGGGCTGGAGGTAGCCAATCTAGCTGGCTACACGAAACGACCTGGATTTACACCTGCTAAAACGATTCTGGCAGTTAAGCGGGCGACTAGTGTAGCTGTACCAGGAACTCAGAACAGAATAACAGGGCAACCCTAAGCGCCGTACTGGAGAGACTTATACCGTCCCGTTTGGGAGGAAGACAGCAACGGATACGGAATTTGATACTCAAGATGAAATCTTGGCAAACCGCTCCGCGACTCATGCTTTGACCTTTACCCCTGAATCTATTAGCCGTCGATGATACCTGAATATCGCAAATGTCTTTATCCCTGGATAATCACAGTGCCAGAAGAAGATGACACAGCAACACTAAGATCGTTTCTTAAGATTAGGAATGGTCTAGATGCCCTAATAGCCATGAAAATCACTTGGCATGATTATCTGGACATCCTCGATTCCGAGGGTGTTGATATGGACGAATATCTAGACCTTGCTGACCAAAATCTGATCACCGCTGGGTATAAAAATGAGGCAACCCTATACGATATCTCGAATAGTGAC
>CAKZYI010000612.1 GCA_937884735.1 uncultured Pleurocapsa sp. | reverse complement strand
AAAATTGACTAATTTAATTAGTAGATCAACTAAAGTAAAGTAAAGCTCGTAATAAACCCTTTAGAGTTAAAGATCTTTGGGCTAAAGCCATGGCTATATGCCTATTTTAGTTTAATAAGCTTGAGCTACTTACCAACAGGATTTAGCATCAGATCGTCCTCCAGGGATATGCAACGCCCATCTTTTTGCATATCCCCAATGCCATAAGAAATAAGTGTTTATGTAAGCAAACAAAACAAATAATTTTATTCACAAGGAACAAAATTATGAGAAATATTACAAAAGCAATTATGGCTAGTGCGATCGCAACTGCTAGCATCACTGACCACATTCAGCCAGCACAGGCTCAAAACTATAATGTGGCAGGCCGATGGCAATGTCAAAACTCTGTTAGAGGATTAACCAGAGAAACTAAAATAGCAGCAACTATTATACATATGATTATTGATGCCCATCCTGATGGTACTTTTCAAGCCCAACAATTAAATCAAACTGGGATGGGAAACTATCAAGTTGTTGGTGGAGGCAATTGGCAAGTACAAAATAATTCTCTTACTTTTGCTGGTCAAGGACAATCTTCTTTGGGTAGACCTGAAATGATGATTGCAATGGGAAATTTTCAGGATGCAAACACAATAAAGTTAAACAGGAGTGACAGGCATTTTGCCAACAGCTATGCCTGTCGAAAAATTCAATAGACATTAGCATAAATTCTCTTTTCTATTTTTTGCATATCTTAACTTGCTTCAGAAACAAATAACTATACAAGTAAAAAACACATACTTTCAATCAAGGAAAATAAATCATGAAATCAATCAAAACAACTGCCGTACTCGCTCTAATTTCTTTCGGTACAATTACCGCCGCGGCAATCAAACCTGCTTTTGCCCAAACTGGTTACGATATGTGGACAGGCAATACTTACGATACTTCTAATTGTGCAGGATATAGCAATTGTCATGTTGATGGTTATGGAACTGTCTATGGTACTAACAGTACTGCTAACCCTGGCTCTTACACCCACGATAATTATACTTTGCACAAGACACTTTATTAAGTTGCTCAAGACAAATTAAAAAATAAATATACTTTTATTGTTTTCCTCATAACTCAATCGGTTGTGAGGATTTTTCATTTTAATGTTCCAATTCTTTTTGCATATCCTTTTCTGCCTCGGAAATATGAACTTACAGAACACAAGGAGGAAACAAACCATGGAAAATATCACCAAAACTACTTTAATGACATCACTGATTACCTTATCTACAGCCTTGATGCCATTTGCTAGTAATGCTCAAATGCTCTTTTCTAATAATTGTATGAGAAGCGAACAGGCTGATCGTATAGTCGAGCTTAATCAAGGCGATAATTTATCTGTGACATGCTTGCACAAAACAGTAGAAACTATATATAACCCCAGTCCTAATTGGAAACCTAATTTATAAATTATATTTACTGCTGTTTTGAAGCAAGATTATTTCTGATTAACAACCAAAATGCTCATCATCACTAATAGCTGTCTTATTTTCTTTGGCTCCATTCTCCCTGTTACTATAAAAGTAAATTCTTCAATACAGAAAAAGCTTCACCTCCACTATCTGCAATTGTTACATCATAAATATTATTTTCCATATTTGTACAACAGCAAAAGACTTTCGCCTCGATTAATTTCTTAAAGAAGTACATATTTAAGAAAATATGAGAAGATTATGAAATGATAATGATATAATTATGAAATAACGAGTCTTTTATTTCATATGGCAAAAACTTTGCTAACACGAAGTATCATCTTGATCTTCAGTATGACGCTGGGGAGTTGTCTCACTAGCTGTAGTGGAGGAGAAGAAGTTTCTTCTTCAACCGAATCTGCTGGTCAAAAGAAAGTTCTGACGACTTATACTGTTCTATCAGATTAAGCCCAAAACGTAGCTGGGGAAAAACTAAAGGTAGAATCTATTACTCGCATTGGAGCAGAAATTCATGGCTATGAGCCTACTCCTAGTGATTTGGTAAAAGCTCAAGATGCCGATTTGATTCTTTATAACGGCATGAACCTAGAACGCTGGTTTGAGCAGTTTTTAGGTAGCGTCCAAGATGTTCCTTCTGTATTGTTGACCGAAGGAATCGAACCAATTCCTATTGCGGAAGGTCCTTATACCGACAAGCCCAATCCTCATAGTTGGATGTCTCCCAAAAACGCCTTGATTTATGTAGAAAACATTCGTCAGGCTTTTGTCGAACTCGATCCAGACAACGCCGAGACTTACAATGCCAATGCCAAAGCCTATAGTCAAAAGCTAAAAGCAATTGATGAAGAATTAGAGGCGGACTTAGAACAAGTCCCTGAAGGTCAACGCTATTTAGTCAGTTGCGAAGGGGCATTTTCTTATCTTGCTCGCGACTATGACTTGAAAGAAATTTATATGTGGCCGATCAATGCCGAACAACAGTATACGCCCAAGCAGATACAGGGCGTAATTGAAGAAGTCAAAGCCAATAATATACCAACTATTTTTTGTGAAAGCACCGTCAATGATGAGGGTCAAAAACAAGTAGCCAAAACTACAGGAGCTAGGTTTGGAGGAAACCTTTATGTAGACTCCCTTTCGACAGAAGAAGGCCCTGTTCCCACTTTTCTGGATTTACTTGAATATGATGCCCGCACTATAACCAATGGTTTGTTGGCTGGTAGCAAAAGCGAATAACTCATATATTTAAACTTTAAGCAAAAGAAAGCAATTAAAAAAATTATGCAATCTACTACTCAAACTCTCGATATTAGCGTCAATAACCTCAGTGTTACCTATAGCAATGCCCGACTCGCTCTTTATAATGCTAACTGTGTTGTTGAACCAGGAACAATTACAGGCTTAGTTGGGCCAAACGGCGGTGGAAAGTCCACACTGTTTAAATCCATTATGGGCTTTTTAAAACCCAGTCAAGGGCAAATTAGCATTGGTGGTGTTTCAGTCAAAAAAGCGCAAAAACGACAGCTAATGGCTTATGTACCTCAGTCGGATGAGGTGGACTGGAACTTTCCTGTTAGTATCTTTGATGTAGTGATGATGGGACGCTATGGCTATATGAATCTACTGCGTATTCCTTCTGCTAAAGATCGTCGGCTGGTTATGGAAAGCTTAGAGCGGGTAGGGATGGTTGATTTTCGTAACCATCAAATTGGCGAACTATCTGGAGGACAAAAGAAGCGAGCATTTTTGGCAAGAGCCTTGGCTCAAGAAGGAAAGGTAATTTTGCTCGATGAGCCTTTTACAGGGGTAGATGTCAAAACGGAAAAACGAATTATCGATCTGCTGATGCAGCTACGGGATGAAGGACACACAATTTTAGTATCTACCCACGACTTAGCCTCAATATCGACATTTTGCGATCGCACTATTCTACTCAATCAAACTATTCTTGCTTCTGGAACAACTGAAGAAACTTTTACCGAAGAAAACTTAACTATGACCTTTGGCGGTTTACCTGTTAGCAGCCTACGTCAAATGTTCGGTACTTCTGAAATAGAGGCAAGGTATGAGTAATTTAGTTGCTGCTATTTCCATATTGGATTGGTTTATCGAACCTTTGCAGTATGGCTTTTTAGTTCGAGCTATCTGGGTAAGTGCTTTTGTGGGTTTGGTGTGCGCGGTACTTTCTTGTTACATTACACTTAAAGGTTGGTCTTTAATGGGAGATGCAGTTTCCCATGCTGTTGTACCAGGGGTAGTGGTAGCCTATGCTTTGAATATTCCCTTTTCAGTAGGAGCGTTTGTCTTCGGCTTTGGGGCAACCGTTGCCAATGGTTACGTCAAGTCCAAAACCAGACTGAAAGAAGACGCTGTAATTGGGGTGCTTATTACAGGCTTTTTTGCATTTGGCTTGGTATTGG
>CAKZYI010000611.1 GCA_937884735.1 uncultured Pleurocapsa sp. | reverse complement strand
AGTAAAGATTCAGGAAGATCTAAAGCTAGAAATTGAGCCATATCTTTGATCCAAGGACGTTTTTGCGTAATTACATCCTCGTATCTGTATATTTTAAGATTAGGGTCATCAACACTTAAAGCGTTGACATAATCCATAATTGTTTTGTTCATATGTGCAGCGTTTTTCAACACATATTCATCTACTTCCTGAAACTTAGATTCATCTCTGCGGCGCAAAATATCTTCCCTTGCTCCTTTTTCATTAGAATCGCTGGCTTTGGGAAGGCTGTGGCTATAGGCTACGGAGAAATACTCGCTAACAATAGCATCTCTGGGATCTCTAACTAGAAAAATTTTCTTTCTATCATTGAATAACTTATCTTGAGCCATAAAAGCAGGAAAGTTTCTAAATCCAATATAGAATATTCCATCTCGAACAACCTGCTTTATATCCCCACAATTTTGCCAATCTTTAACCAGCAAATTCTGTTCAAATGCCCGATCTGCGATCGAAAAGGTAGGAACTTGATTGTGGTAGCACAAGTCCAAAATAATTTTATTTAAAAGTGTGCTGCCCGATTTTCTTACACTTAAAATAAAAGCGCAGTCTTTGTCAATTGATTTTGGTAAATCTACCAAAAATTGCTTCTTATTTCCTAGTTCAATATTTAAAGTATTACTTGATACTTGAGTAGTCATGATTTTGTCTCCGATGAATCTAATACCTAATCTGATTTATAAAGTATTTTGTAACAGTTGAAAAAGCTCTAAAATATAGCTCGAAGGCATAAAAGAAGATATCTCTTCAAGCATCTTAAACCAGACAATAGAACCTTTGTGGTAGCTAAGGGTATCCCATGGCTTAGGGCGATCTAAAAGATGAAGAATTACACTATCAGAAGATAAGCTTAATTCCTCAATATTTCTGGTATCACTAGGAGGGTAATAATCATTAAATTGAGTTGACAAATTAGCAATTTGACCATCAAAAGCTATATTCAATGCACATTGATCGTGATAAAGTAGCCTATGTCCTTCATTTATAGCTACGCTCACAGCATTAGCAGCAAGTCTTGATAGATCGGGATGTTGAGCGTCAAATGCAATTACTCCAGAATTAAAATATTTTCCATACTGTAGATTGTTTTGTTCAATGGTTTTTTGAACTTCAGGTTTTGCTCTTTCTTGTCTGGCTGCAATTGGCAAACCAAGAAAATTAAGCTTGTCAATTTCCCCGATTGAATTAACAATCAAGGTATCTGAATCTATATATAGCCAGCGCGAAGATAACCCATATTCTCGTAAAAATTGGCTAAAGAATAATCTATAATAAGCAGTACTAGATAGGGAGTCGCCTCCAGTGAACACACCATAGCTGGTGTTTAATTTATTGTCAATAGATTCTTGAACTAGAGAGCCTATATCAATTAGCTCGATTTCAAAATTAAACTGTTCGGCTAATTTTCGGTAAGCTTTACTAATAATATTTATTGTTTCCCCATTGGCAACAACATAAATAGTTTTCCCTCTAATTTTATGTTTGTTGTGTTTGTATAATGAGTACAGAGAAACAAGAGTAGGAAGACTATAGCCTAAATCTGTACAATAAAAAATCTCTGTTTGTAGCTGAGAACTGACTCCAATAGATGTATTAAAAATATTATCTTTAATCATCAATCTTTTTTGTAAAAGTTGAGCTTGACTGCTTTCAATATCTAAGCCAATAGTATTAGAAGAGAGTACTTTTTGAGCTTCGGGAATAGATTTTAGTAACTGCTCTTGAATCGCTATTCTAAGATATAAAATAGTATTTTTATTTTGCTCGTTAAGAATAGCAGGATCGAGCAAAAATTCTAATGCCTCTTGAAACTTCTTACTCTTGCGTACGGTTTTAATAAATAGCTTATGATTGTGAATATTGCCTGGCTCTATTAGTACTGATTTTCGAGCATATTTAAATGCTAATGCCCAATTTTTTTGTTCGCTAAATAGTTTGGCGGCTGCTTGATAAAAAGAGTTTGGCAGATCGTCTAAATTATCTTGTAAAGACAAGTAATATTCATAAGCTTGAGTCAGATTCCCTGAATATAAACATAATTCTAGAAGACGAACTTTGATTTCAGAGCTGTCTGGATTTAAAGCCAAAGCTTCTGTCATCATTTCTTCTGCTCTTTTCCAATCCATTTTACTGATGTAAACATGGGCAAAAGCAAAAATAAAATCAAAGTCGTTAGGGAAAAAGCCTTTTTTAGCTATAAAAAACTCTTCAGCAAGTTCAATCTGCTTTTCTTCTATATAAGAGTATCCTAGGCTAACCGTTGCCCACTTGTTCTGGGAATTAATTTTAATCGCTTTGACCCAGTTTCTTTGAGCTTTCTTAATTTGTTTCTGCTGATGATAAACTTCAGCCAAACTAATGTAGCCGATATCTTGATGGGGTGCAATCTCAATTACCTGCTGAAAAAAAGCGATCGCTTTTTCAATATTTTCTTTTCTATTATATGATGTACCGACCTATTTCATTGGCCACACATTATCTTCTTTAATTGATAATGCTTTTTCTAAATGCTCGATTGCCAAGTGGAATTTAGCTTGCTCAAAATAAGCTTCCCCAAGACATACTAAACCCCAAAAAGATTGAGGATTGTTTTGGAGTAGATGAGTTAAAGCCTGTTCTGCTTTTTCATAATTACCCAGACGAAAAGCACATTCTCCAGTTCTCAATAAACCATGATAATTATTACTATCAATCTTTAATACTTGTTCGTACTCAAAAAGAGCTTTTTTATAGTTATGAGCATCAAAAAAAGTATCAGCATTTTCAATAATATCTGGTAAATCTTGAGTTACCTTTACTTCTGCTTGCTCAAGTTCACTTTGACTCAAGCTGTTCCGATTAAAAGCAAAAGAAGTTCTACTATTAACTTCAGTTATAGATGTTCTTTCATGAACTACATTATTTATATTTTGTTCGGTGCTTTTTGCAACAATTTTATGCAGTGAATAGCAATCGGGATGAAGTTCTACACCCTGTTGAGCCAATTGATAACAAGAGGCTATTTCTTGTTTTTGACATAAATTCTCAGCCAGAGCTACATATACCCAGTCAGGTTGGTTGCGGTCAAGTTCTAACGCCTTTTGCAAATAAATCAAGCATTGCGCCATATCTTGAATTTTTTGAGCGTTTTCTCCCAAAGAACGATAAATCTCGCTAGATTGAGGATGAATACTCAAAGCCAACTTTTCCACCTGCGCGCTCTCATCAAAATGCTCGATCTTACCCAGCAAAATAATCAAGTTAGCATACACCCAATCGGGCTGATTAGTATCAAGATCGATTGCTTCTAAATAATAAGATACTGCCTCTTCAAATTTTCCTTCCTTATGCCGACTGACTGCTTGAAAATTCAACCATTCTACTGAAGAAAAACTACTTGTAGCTTGATAATTGGGTGCAAAATTTTTAGTTTCCATTGATGTATTGCCTGAGAGATTTAGAATGAATTGAGTAAGTTAATTTGATCTGGAAAATAAGGCTAGAATATAATCATTACTATTCTTCTTTGAGCAAACAATCAAAAACTTGTTTCAATTGCTCTCGAACAAAATCTGGTGCAAAAGATGTGATCGCTTTTTCACTATTGCCAGCTAGGTTATTCCACAATTCTTCGTCGTTGTACAATCTGATAATTTGCCGAGCAAACTCGTGACTTTGGTTTGCTTCGAGGACATTTTCTCCGTTAATTAACCCCATCCCTTCAATGCCAATTCCTGTGGAAACAACGGGCGTACCATATTCCAAACTCTGACCAATTTTGCCTTTCATTCCCGCCCCATATCGTAAAGGAGCAACAAAAACACGATGGCGTAGAAAATGAGGTGTCACATCGGGTATATATCCTGTTACAGTAACCCGCGAATCCTCTCCCAGAGCAACTGTTTCTCGATCTGGATTACTTCCCAATAAAGTAACGGTCATATCTGGCATTTGTTGCCATACCAAGGGCATAATTTCTCGAATCAACCAAGTTACGGCATCTATGTTGGGGGGATGATTGTAGCCACCAATAAATAGCAATCCTTCTCGCTCTTGGAAACTAGTTCTTTCAACATTAGCAGTCCGATGTATATTTGGCACAACCGCTATTTTTGGTACTCGCTGCTGGTCTAAAATTTGTCTTTCCAC
>CAKZYI010000610.1 GCA_937884735.1 uncultured Pleurocapsa sp. | reverse complement strand
CCTAATTCTTGGGCAATATAACCAAGATGAGTAAACTCATCAGGAGTCCAATATTTTTGTACGGGTAAATGAGCTAGAGTAGGACGCATGTATTGACCAATGGTCAGGCGATCGCAATTTATGGCTCTTAAGTCTTTCATTGTCTGGACAATTTCAGCTTCCGTTTCCCCCAAACCTAACATCAAGCCAGATTTGGTAGGAATATTAGAATCAGACTCTTTAACTAGCCGTAAAACATTAAGAGAGCGATCGTATTTTGCTCCCCTTCTGACAGGTGCTTGTAGACGCTGTACAGTTTCTAAATTGTGGTTATAGCAAGCAGGTTTAGCTGCAACAACAGCAGCAACTCTTTCTTTTTGACTAGCTACTGCATCTTTGCCACTCCAAAAATCGGGAGTGAGAACTTCAATTTCAACTTCAGGATTTGTCAGACGAACAGCCTTCATAACTTTGACAAACCATTTTGCACCACCGTCATTTAAGTCATCTCTGGCAACAGAAGTCAGAACTACGTAACGTAAATTAAGTAGTTTTACAGCATCAGCTACTTTTTGAGGCTCATCGGGATCTAATGTCATTGGTTGATGACCTTTTTCTACTTGGCAAAAAGCACAAGCCCGAGTGCAAGTCTGTCCCATTAACAAAAAAGTGGCTGTCTGATTGGCATAACATTCACCTCTGTTGGGACATCTACCCTCTTCGCAAATGGTATGGATATTCCTCTGCTTAATAATTTTTTGTACAGTAGATAGTTCACTAGCCTTGCCAATAGGTCGTTTCAGCCAAGATGGTAAAGATATAACCTCATTGCGCCAATTGTTTTTTGTTGAGTGAGACTGTTGAAAACTATCCATTACACCTTAATATCAGCAATATTACTTATTTCAGAATACAAAATTAATTGTTATTTAGATGATTTTTCCTGTTATTTTAGTACTTTAAAAGGGAACTCTAAGCTTGTAAACAAAACTAACTGCCAAAATCAGTCAGTCTAGTAAGTCTCAGGCATGAGGAGTTAGTCGCTCAGGAGTAAATCGTGTCAACCCACAAAATTTTGGTTATTGACGACAGTAAAGTCATTAGAATGCGAGTCAAAGATATGTTGCCTGAAGGTAACTTTGATGTAATTGAAGCTAAAGATGGCTTGGAAGGATTCAATTTAATTAGAACAGAGTTGCCTAATTTAATTATGCTCGACTTCCTACTGCCAAAGATGAGTGGGTGGGTAGTTTATCAAGAAATTCAGAAGCAACTCAAATTTCGCTCAAATCCCCTAGTGTTGATGTCTGGTAGAAAGGAGGAGGTAACAGATAAGCTGACCGAACCTTTTGAATACTTTTCTTTTGTGGAAAAGCCATTTGATCGCGAGCAACTGGTAAACGCGATTCGGGATGCAATGATGAAGGCGAAAAAACAGCCTCAAAGCAGCCCATCTAGAGATGCAGCCAAAAATCCTGTCGATTCTGGTTATGGAGACATAACAGCTTTAACTTCAGAAATTGAATTGTTGAGAGATAAGGTTGCCAAGCTAGAAAAAGAGTCAGAAAGTATGAAAAAGCAATTTAATCAGTTAGTTAGCTTTATCAAGCAGAAAATTTCATCATAGTTAGTCAAGTTTTCATAGCCTACGAGAAGCATAAAAAAATAAAATATTTTGATGATTGTTTAGAACCATACAATAAATTTTTACTAATCAAAGAATTAAACGTTTTATAGTGTAATGAGCTAATCGCTTAATTTTCTTGATTTTATGGAAACATTTTTTTTTGTTGTAGAACCCAGTGTAGCCGAGGTTTCGATTAAAGGAAATCTAGAACAGTTTCTCATCGTTTTATCTGTATCTTTGAGCGTGGCAACAATTTCACGAATTTTTAGTTGGTTTAGGCAAATTCCCTATACCCTACTACTTGTGATTGTTGGACTTGGCTTGGCATTTGTAGATATTCGTTTAGTGAGTCTATCTCCAGAACTAATTTTAGAGATATTTTTACCACCTCTATTGTTTGAAGCAGCCTGGAACATTCGTTGGCGTAGTTTAAAAGATAGTCTCCTCCCTGTAAGCCTATTTGCGATTGTTGGCGTAGTTATTTCTGTTGTCGGGGTAGCTTTCCCTCTGAGCTATTTTACTGACTTGTCTTTACCAACAGCTCTTCTTGTAGGTGCTAGCTTATCTGCTACCGATCCTGTATCTGTAGTGGCATTGTTTCGTGAATTGGGAGCAAGCAAACGTCTAACCATTCTTATGGAGGGCGAAAGCCTGTTTAACGATGGTGTGGCGGTAGTGGCATTTTTGCTCCTGGTTAATATCCCGTTGGGTAGTGGCGAATTTGGTATTTCCACCATTGTGATTCGCTTTTTAACTTTTGTAGGTATTGGTCTAGGTGTTGGTAGTTTAATTGGTTTTGGGATTTCTTATCTAACCCAAAGATTCGATCTGCCTTTGGTAGAACAATCTTTAACTTTAGTATCAGCCTATGGTACGTACCTAATCACCGAAGAATTAGGAGGATCTGGTGTAATTGGTGTTGTTACTGTAGGAATTATTTTGGGTAATTTTGGCTCTAGAATAGGGATGAATCCCCGTACTAGACTACTAGTATCTGAATTTTGGGATTTTCTGGCATTTTTCGTCAATTCAATTGTCTTTTTGTTGATTGGCGACCAAATAAACTTTACTAGTCTTAGAAATAACTTCGATTTAATTATAGTTGCGATCGCAGCAGTTTTAGTTACCAGAGCAATTGTAATTTTTGGTTTGGGTAATCTTAGTAATTTAATTAGTAAAACCAAAACCAATCTGCCAGAACAAACAGTGTTGTGGTGGGGCGGCTTACGCGGTTCGGTTTCAATTGCGGTGGCTCTAAGTGTACCTGTTATTCTTACTGGCAGACAAGAAATTATTGATACAGTATTTGGAGTAGTATTATTTACTTTATTGGTACAGGGTTTATCTACTAAATGGTTGTTGAAAACTCTCAATTTAATTGGCGATCAGCCTTTAAGGCAAGAATATTCTGAGTTACTGGCGCGTAAGGTTGCTTTAGGTCGCGTTGTAAAATATTTAGAGAACAACGAATTGGCTTCAGAGATAGATCCTGAATACTATCGGTATCAGCAAGAGTTGGTAAAAGGGCAACTGCAAAGTATTGAAGACAAAATCGATAAAATGCAGCGAGAAAATGAAAACTTGCGATCGCTTACAATGGAGCAACTTCAAGAACAACTTTTAGATATTGAAGCTGATACCTATGCTGAGTTTATTCGTGCGGGTAAATTAAACGAAAACCTTTCTCCTGTCTTGCAAGAAATCATGGCAAAAGCAGGAGATTGATCCATCTATTTTTTTAATAGATAGCTATTAAGATAAAACGGTGAAGTAGTGATGTGTTTGGAGTAGTAGAGTAATAAGATATATTTACTCGCTACTCGCCAACAGCTAACTTTTCCACCAGAATCAATCAATTCGCTGAGATATTTATCTTGCATCTTTTAGCTTAAACTTAACAAATACCAAAACACTACTAATTAAAAAGCCAATTATAAAACCAAAAAGATGGCTATGGAAGCTAACTTGAGGAATTAAATTATCAAAAACAAATTGAATTATAATAATTATAATTATCTGCTGTAATCGTCGTTTTGCAGTAATTGAATGTCTTTTTCTCAGCCAAATTTGGAGAGAAATTGCCAATACTGCACCAATTAAACCCATGATGGCAGCAGAAGCACCTACCAAGAAAACATTACTCAGACCTAATTGGAAAGCTAATAAAGAAAAAGTTAACATTGAGCCAACACCACTAACTAAATAAATAGTTAAATAATATTTAGCACCTAAACTTAGCTCGATTAAGCGCCCAATAAAGAAAAGAGACAACATGTTAGTTGCCAGGTGAAACGAACCATAATGAAGAAAGTTTGCTCCTACTAATCTCCACCATTCACCAGCTAATACTTTTTCAGGAACTAAAGCTCCTAAACGTTCTAAAGCGATGGAATTTTGGCTACCGCCAAGTTTTATCTCTAACGCATACACAAGTAGATTGAGCGCAATCAGAATATATGTTGTGTATGCAATTCCAACTTTGGGTTGAGTTGCCATGCCATTAGGCTTATCGCCTTTTCTCATATACAGTACTTGTGAATTGGGATAGTTAATAAAAAGATTGATTTTAACTAGAAATTAAATATTTCAGCGGGGCAATTATGCTTTAAGTAATCTTAAAAATTACTATACCGAATAAATAATAATGATGTAATCATACTCCTTTGTTTTAGAAAAGCAAGATAAACACAATACTTTCATAAGAGTTGTTCCAATACAGTTCTAAGCTATGGCTTGTGACTAACCACGTTACGCGGTAAATTAAGAGCTGTTGCAAACTGCCTCAGTTAAAATTATAACTATAGCTACCATGACTACACAGCACCGCATTACCTTGCTTTCTGGGGATGGAATTGGCCCCGAAATCATTTCAGTGGCAATAGAAGTATTAAATGCGATCGCTCCAAAACACGATTTAAAATTTACTTTTACTGAGGCTCTAATTGGTGGTGCTGCGATCGACGAAACTGGTGAACCTTTACCAGAAGAGACTTTAACGGCATGCCGACAAAGTGATGCAGTATTACTCGCAGCAATTGGCGGCTATAAGTGGGACAATTTACCTCGTCATCAACGTCCCGAAACTGGTCTGTTGGGTATGCGTGCGGGATTGGGATTGTTTGCAAATCTTCGACCAGCAACTATTTTACCTCAGTTAATTGATGCTTCCTCTCTCAAGCGAGAAATAGTAGAAGGGGTCGATATTATGGTGGTGCGCGAATTGACTGGAGGAATCTATTTTGGGCAGCCTAAAGGAGTTTTTGCCACAGAAACAGGAGAGCAGCGAGGAGTTAATACTATGGCGTATAGCACAAGTGAAATTGATCGCATTGCTAAAGTAGGATTTGAGACGGCACAAAAGCGTGGTGGCAAGTTATGCTCTGTAGATAAGGCAAATGTGTTAGATGTATCTCAATTATGGCGCGATCGCGTTACTGCTATGGCAAAAGACTATAGTAATGTAGAGTTAAGCCATTTATATGTGGATAATGCAGCAATGCAGCTAGTCCGCGCGCCCAAACAATTTGATACTATCGTTACGGGCAACTTGTTTGGGGATATTCTTTCTGATGCTGCTGCAATGCTCACAGGAAGCATTGGTATGTTGCCTTCTGCTAGTTTGGGAGAGGCGGGTACACCAGGAGTATTTGAACCCGTACACGGATCTGCACCCGATATTGCAGGACAAGATAAAGCTAATCCTTTAGCACAGGTGCTTAGTGCAGCGATGATGCTACGTTACGGTTTAAATGAGAGTAAAGCCGCAACTGAAATTGAAAATGCTGTTAACCAAGTTTTAGACCAGGGATATCGCACTAGAGATATTATGTCCCCAGGGATGAAAGCAGTAGGCTGTAAAGAAATGGGTGAAGTTTTATTGAAGTTAATAGTTGATAGCTAATATTTGTGTTTACTTAAATTGATGTTAGGTAGTGAAACAAAATAAGTTTAAGTTCATTGATTTATTTGCAGGAATCGGTGGATTTCATTTGGCAATGCATTCTCTTGGAGGAGAGTGTGTTTTCGCATCAGAAATAGATAAGTTTGCTAGACAAACTTATATTCATAATTTCCAAGCAATTTCGCCCAAAATATTTGAATCTGAATTATTTAACGATGATATAAGACATCTTGTTGCCGATGAAATTCCCGACCATGATGTTTTGTGTGCGGGTTTTCCCTGTCAACCTTTTAGTCAGGCTGGATATAAAAGAGGCTTCGACGATCTTCATAGTTCCGAAAGGGGCAATTTATTTTTTAATATTGCCGATATTTTGCAAACCAAAAAACCAAAAGCATATTTTTTAGAAAATGTTAGAGGATTAGTCAATCACGATCGCGGTAAGACTTTTAAACTAATTCGAGAAATTTTAGAACAAGATTTGGGATATTCATTCTATTATCAAATTGTTAAAGCATCGGATTATGGTTTACCTCAATTAAGACCTAGAACTTTTATGGTTGGATTCCGTGATGAGTCTTTTTTAAGAGGCTTTAATTTTCCTCCTAAGCAACCTCTAAAATTTACCATGAGTGATGTGTGGAAAGGCAATTGTAGCCGAGAAATAGGATTTACTCTAAGAGTTGGTGGACGTGGCTCAAATATCAACGATCGCCGTAACTGGGATTCGTATTTGGTTGACGGGCAAGTTAAAAAGCTTACTTATATTGAAGCTAGAAAAATGCAGGGATTTCCTGATAGTTTTGAATTTCCTGTAAGTCCGACTCAAGCCATTAAACAATTAGGAAATAGTGTTGCTGTAAGTGCAGTAAAAGCGGTAGGTAGGAATTTTATTGCTTATATGAATAGTTTAGAAGGAAATGATGTAATGACAAAAAATACTAAAAATAAAGGGGAATGGTCAGAGCTTTTAACTTTTATTAGAATTTTGTTCGAACAAAAAATATTGCTTTGCGATCGTGAACTTCAGCCAACGGGGAATTATTTTAATGTGAGTAAAGTCACGGGAAAAAATATTAATTTAGCATTTATTTTAAACGATAAAAATAATATAGAGATTTTAAATAAAGATACCGCAGAAAAAGAGCAGCTTGATATTTGCCAACTAATTGACGATCGCGTAATTAATAATCTAATTAATAAAATAAAAGCAGGTAAAAGTACTTTTGCCATACCCGAATTTCAAGTCATTCAAAATGCTCTAGGCTTAACTGTAACTAAAGGCGGTACAAGCTCCCAAAAAGCAGATATTGTTTTAGATATCAACAATAATATTGTTTCTAAAGAAAATGAAGGATTCGGCATCAAATCTTACTTAGGAAGCAAACCTACATTATTAAATGCTTCTGGTAATACTAATTTTATCTTTGAAATTGAAAACCTCGATAAAAGTAAAGTAGACGAGATTAATTCGATTAATACCAGAACTAAATTAAAAGATAGAATTAAAGCGATAGAAAACTATGGAGGCTCGTTCAAATATATTGCTTCTGAGAAAAAAACCATGGAGTACAACTTAAAAATGGTTGACTCATTGATGCCCGAAATAATTGGCACCATGTTATTGACTTTTTATCGGCATAGAATATCTTTGATCGCAGATATTGTTGACTATATCCACGAGAATACTAAACTAATTGATAAAGTTAACTACGAAGATAAAAGTCTTTTAATAAACAAAGTTAAAAAACTACTGGTAGATATTCTACTGGGGTTTTTTGCAGGCAGTACATGGGATGGAAGCTATGAAGCTAATGGAACTATTATCATCAAAAAATCTGGCGAACAAGTTGCATTTCACATCATAGATTTAGAAAGCTTAAAGTCATATTTATTTGCAAATATAAAGTTGGATACTCCTTCAACAACTCGCCACAGATATGGAAAGGTAATTATTGAGAGCAATAACAAATTATACTTCAAGTTAAATTTGCAGTTGAGATTTTGAATATAATTTTAGATTGCGGAATAAACTATCAAACTTTTTTGGTATTGCCCCCTTTTACCCAACCTTCCTGTTGATTCCAAGGCAACATCACCCTTTGCCATTTACCATCATTAGAATCTTCTAAAATGACGATTTTAGAATTATATTCAATTCCTCCTACTCGCTCTGCATCAACACTAGGTTCTGCTCTAAGGCTCAATCCTTGAGGCTAGGTAACTGTAGCATAGTAAGAGTTTGCAGGTAGCTGAAATACAGGTTCGGGTTCGGGTTCGGGTTCGGGTTCGGGTTCGGGAATAGTTGCAACTTCTTCCTCCAAACTAGTGTTTGATTCTAGAGGTTCGATTGCCGTTACTGATTCTGTCTCATTTTCATTAGGCGTTGATTCTACCGATGCAGGAAAAACAGGTATTTTCGGCAAGACAGACATTTTTTTGTAATAAGCAAACACAAGGCTACCAGTTACTCCGAC
>CAKZYI010000609.1 GCA_937884735.1 uncultured Pleurocapsa sp. | reverse complement strand
ATAGTACCCGAAGCATACCCACCAATCCCATTAGTTACCAACCATTCTCTATTTTCCGCTGTCTCTAAATTACCGCAAATTTCTCGACCAAATTTTATGTTCATCTTTTTTATTCGCTACTCGCTACTTAAAAACCAATTAACAAACAGCGTAGACTTTTAACCACAAACTACTATCGTTCAATAATCTTAATTCCATGTCCGTCTGGATCTCTGATTAATAATCCTTGGCGAAAGCCCAAACCTTCGTCAATTTCGACAACTCCAGAAGAAATAAATTCAACATCTTTATTCCTAAGATTAGTTGCTGCTTGTTCTATATCGTTTACAACTAAAGTTGTTTCCCAATGCCACAAATCGTTTGTCTGGCTATTTTCAAGAAATGGACGACCACCAGGGGGCGCAAGATATTCGAGAAATTCTACCGCCATACCTTTGTCTGCTTTTAAACCACTAATTCTTAACCGCGCACCAAAAACATTGTTGAGATGTTCTTGTTCTGTGCCATAGTTTTCGCTTTCTCCTGCTAGCTCTAATCCTAATACATCACTGTAGAAGTTCAAGCTAGTTTCTGTATCCGAAATAGCGATCGCAGTATGATCTATACCCAAAAATAAATCATCTGTATTCTTTTGCCAGCGTGGATTGCCTTTGTCTGGAGGATAGGCAATAATTTCTAAGTTGTGTCCATCAGGATCGCGGAAGTAAAAAGCTTCAATTCCTGCGGCGGCTTCGATATATTCTGGCAATTTTTGAGGATAAGTAGAAACGTGCTGCACCGAATTTTCTCTCAGCCTTCGATAGGCTTCGGGCATATCACTAACTACAATTGCCATATGTTGAAACCAAAGATCGTTACTCTGAGAATCAACAGGAATAGCGTCCCCTTTTGGAGTAAGATACTCTGCTAGTTCAATTATCTCCTCTCCAAGCCGTAAATCTACTATGCGCGCTCGCGCCCCAAATACTCCCTGTAACAATTCGTAGTCCCTCCCGCTAACCTCCACATCTTCTATGACTTCAAAGGTTAAAACTTGAGTATAAAAAGCGATCGCCTCTTCCATATTCGATACCGTCATTCCCACTGTAGCGACTTCTTTTACCAAAGGCTCTGTTTGAGAATCTTGAGCGATGACTTGGAGACGGGGAGATGGAGATTGAGCAACAGTAATAGATGCCAGGGGCGCGATCGCCAAAATAAACCCAATAATCCCTAACCACAAATATCTAATAAATTTAACTTGTAACTTTTGACTCATATAATTTTCTTTTATTTAATAATCATTGCTGCCACACAGACATAATATAGTATATTTTTACTACTCACTACTCCTAACCCATCCTCTCCAAAATATGTTCTCCCACCCGCATTGCATTCGCCATAATCGTTAAGGAAGGATTTACCGCACCGCTAGAAGGGAAGAAACTGCCATCAACAACATAAAGATTGTCAACATCATGAGTACGACAGTTGAGATCTAAGACTGAAGTTTTAGGATCTTCTCCAAAGCGACAGGTGCCTACCTGATGCGCCACACCCTGCAAAGGAATGCGTTTGCGGAAATAGAGAGATAGAGGAAAGATAGTTTCGCCACAGTCAATAGAGCGTAATATTCCCGTCCAACGTTTCATCAGGCGATCAAAAGCTTCGGTATTGTTATGGGTATATTCTAGAGAAATACGGTTATTTTTCAACTGGACTCTATTATTGGCTTCTGGCAAATCCTCAGCAGTTAGCCACCAGTCAACAGAATGATTAGCAATATCCTGTAAACCTCTATCTGGGGCAAATTTTGGTGCGTCCATGGCAATCATATCCTTGTCAACCTTCCCTAGTAGCTGAATGTGTCCCATCGGAAAATCAAAACCTGCTTCGCCCCAATAGAAGTCATTAATACCAATAGTTTTTTGAAATACAGAAAGATTAGGTTTGGTGGTGATGCCAACAATCGCACCATTTTGGTGCTTCATGAAGTTACGTCCTACTCGATCTGAACTATTAGCTAAACCATTAGGATGTTTATCGCTAGACGATCGCAGTAGTAATACTGCTGAATTAATCGCACCACAGGAAACTACTACAATATCTGCAGAGAACACCTGAACTTCATTATTAACTTCTGCCTCTACTCCAGTTATTTCTGTTCCCGTACCATTGGTATAAAGACGAGTTACTTTTGCTTCTGTTAATAAAGTTAAATTATTATTGGCGATCGCAGGACGTATACAGGTAACATCGGCATCGGATTTGGCATTTACTAAACAAGGAAAACCATCACAGGTATTACAGCGAATACATTCACTGATGGTGCGATCTACTTCGTTGAGACGAACTGCTAAAGGCAAATAGAAAGGATTTAAGCCCTTGTGTGCTAGCTTGTCGTGAATTTCTTGAATGCGGGGTTCGTGACTAATGGGAGGATAAGCATAATCTTCGTTTCTCGTAGGCTCGGTAGGATCTATTCCCTGCTTACCATGTACCTGATAGAGCTTTTCCGCCTCAGCATAATAAGGTTCAAAATCCAGATACTTCAAACCCCACTCTGGAGAAATACCCCCATGATGTCTAACTTCTTCAAAATCTCTTTCCCTCAGACGAAACAAAGCACCACCATAAACTTTAGTATTTCCACCCACATAGTAACTAGTACCTGGGCGTAAATTTCTGCCTTTTTTATCAAGCCAAACCTCATCGGTATGATACTTGTCTTTTTGAAACACCTGCACCGTATCCCAATTATCTTTTTCACGAGGTAAAAAGCTACCCCGTTCTAAAACTAAAATTTTTTTCCCACTAGGTGCTAGTTTGTGGGCTAAAGTTCCACCTCCCGCACCCGTACCGATGATGATAATGTCGTAATGATTCATTGTTAATCGTTAGTCGTTAGTCATTAGTTGTTAGACTTGCTTACTCATCCATTCAACATTTAATTGCCTAACTAGGAGTTTCATCGTTATGACAAAACTTGCTACAAATAACTTTTGGTTTAGTGAATTGACGCAGATATATTTCCGCAGCAGTTAACATTCCTAGAGGAGGAACAAAATAATAGAGCCAGAAATCCGTCCAAATTGAAGCAGGAAGAGCAGAAGCAAAGGTACGGGCGGGATTTATACTCATGCCAGATAAGGGTGCTTCAAAAGTGATAAAGATAGCGACTAAAATTCCTGAGAATATTCCTGTAAATGCTGCTATTTTATGGTGATTAGAAACGATTAAAACCACAAACATCAGGCTAAAGGAAAGTATAAATTCTGCGATCGCAGCTATCAACCAACCACCACTACCAGGAACAGTAACGACATAATTAACAGTAGGACTAGTAAAAGATTCGCCAAATAAAGCTACTACTAGCAGTATGCCAATCCAGCCACCAATAAATTGAGCCACAATGTAGCCTAAAGCATCGGTTAAATGAATCTTTCCCAGACGAAAAAAGGTAATTGTCACCGCAGGATTTATATGTGCGCCCGATCGCTTTCCCCAAGGAGAATAGATAATGGCGATCGCCGTCAAACCCATTGCTATTCCTATAACTGCCCGTCTGATAAAAGGATTTGGTATTGCTGTTACCCCTGAATATGTCGACGACTCCAACACCGTAACCACAATCCCCGCCGCCACCATAAAACTACCCAAACCCCAAGCCTCAATTAGATACTCTCGACAATTTTTTATCACTACAAAACCCTCTACTCATTACTCCCTACTTGCTCTACTCCCTACTCATCCATTCCCCGCAAACCCTGGATACAAAGTCATCCCACCATCCACAAACAAGGTCAGACCATTAACATAATCAGAAGCATCCGAAGCCAACCATACAGCAGCCTTGCCAATATCATCAGGTTCGCCGACTCTTTTATAGGGGATTAATTCTAATAACTTCTCTTCAGCTTCAGGGGTATCCCAAGCCTCTTTATTAATAGGAGTTTTGATTGCTCCTGGGGCAATACTGTTAACCCGTATCTTTTGGGGAGCGAGTTCTTGCGCCATACTTTTCATCAACATCATTACTCCTCCTTTAGAAGCTGCATAGTTGCAATGCCCAGCCCAAGGGATAGTTTCGTGTACCGAACTCATACAGATGATTTTGCCTAGGGCGGAAGATCTTTCAGGAACAATGCCACGACGGATAAATTCTTTGACGGCTTCTCTTGCACAAAGGAATTGTCCAGTCAAATTAATACCAATGACTTTGTTCCAAGCTTCTAAAGACATATCTACGAGAGAAAAATCTTTTTGCAAACCTGCATTATTAACTAAAATATCAACTGTTTCATAGGTTGTGATCGCCTTATGAAACATAGCCTTTACCTGTTCCTCTTGGCTAACATCAGCCTGTACTGCGATCGCTTCCCCTCCTAAAGAAACAATTTTGCTAACTATTTTCTCTGCACCCTTAGTACTATGAGCGTAATTAACTACTACTTTTGCTCCTGCTTGAGCTAAAGCGAGGGCAACTCCCGCCCCAATACCCGAACTACTCCCCGTTACTAAGGCTACTTGTCCTTCTAAAGAATTTATTTGACTCATCAATATTTATCCCAGTAACAAACAGTTAGGATTTGCATACCCAACTTTGAACTTACAAAACTGAGCTTAAAAAATCTTGTTTATTCTTGCTAAAAATATTTGAGTTTTGTTATTAGCAATTTTTCTTAGTCGAACGCTCGCGTTAAATACTTTTCAAGAATCTCTGTAAATTAATGTCAATTCCAATAGCAAGAGTCAAAATCAAGCAGATAAACCAACATCTATGGGTAAATTGTGTCCTGTAATAGAGGAAGCTTTATCCGAACATAACCAGGTTATTGCCTCAGCTATTTCTTGAGGAGTATTGTGGTTATGGGTAAATTCTCGCTCTCCAACATCCTGATTAAAGTTATCAGGCGATCGCTTAGGCAAAGCGGGAGAAATCGTATTAATTCGTATATTATGGCGAGCATATTCTAATGCAGCTACTCGACTCATGGAAGCTACTGCTGATTTTGTAGCACTATAAATCGAACAACCCAAATTCCCATCTTTGGTATAGTTGCAGACGTTGTTAACAATTGCTCCTCCGCCATTTTTGAGCATTTGTTCGATTTGATATTTCAGGCTCAACCACATTCCATTGAAATTTACATCAATTACTCCCGCCACCATATCCTCTGATTGTCGCGCTAGAGGAAAAAAATCGCCATCAACGCTAACGTTATTAAAAGCAATATCTAGCCTGCCATATTCTTTGATAATTCTATTAATTAAATTTTGATGACATAGATTGAGGGTGACATCCATTTCTTGGTAAAAGCTTTCTCCACCCATTGCCACGATTTTACGCACTAAAGCTTGACCGCTATCTGCATTTTGTTCGGCGACCACAACTTTCGCACCTTCTTGAGCCATAATCTCTGCGGTAACGCTTCCTATTTCGTCTTTAGTACCAACAATCAAAGCTACTTTTTCTTTTAGCAACATATAAGCTGTTAATCATCCGTTGATATCAGTAGCCAAGTTTCACTGTAAGAAAATGCCTAGTTAATTTCTACTTTGTTTTTACTATTTTTATCTAAAACTTGCTTTCTATCAAGGAATTTAGAACTGTAATTTTGTAAGTTGGGGCTTGCCAGCTTCTCACCAGCTATAGTCAAAGCTTCGTACCACAGTTAATTAGACAAGGTGATAAATTTTATTGACAGTAATTACTTTATATAAATCTTGCTTTTTTATGGATTTTTGCGAGTTTTTTACTTTATTTTTGTTTGGTAAATAAAAATTAAATCGATCGCTTTATACACTTTGAAAATCTAACAGAGTTTATAATCTACAGCTACTGGTAAAATAACCTTGCTGCTTATTTTAAGCCGTTTTATTCATCAAAAAAGCAGCTTGAACTTGCTAATAATGATTGCTAGATATTTTCAAAAAGTATTTCTTAATTTGTTTAGCTTGTTATAAATTATTTGATTACTAAAGACAAAATTAAGATGTACAATCATCTATCTTTGCTCGACTTGACCCAAGAAGAAGATTGTTTAAAACCAATCGCCAATAATCTTTTCACTAAAGTTTATCCAACAGGTTTGACAGGATGTGGATTGGTACATACAAGCTATCTAGCAGGAGAGCATAGGGAACACTCTTTTCGGCAACACGGTATTGTAGTTCATCTTAAACCCGAACAAAATTCTCTTAGGCGTTTGGGAGGATCGTTACAAAAAGAAGATGCCGATGTTGGAGACATAGCAATAATTCCGACTAAAATTAATCACTGGCAAAAAGTTGAAACAGAAGTTGCTGAAAATATTATTCTAACTATAGAACCAGAAGTGATTTCTAGTATTGCTCATGAGGTAATTGATCCAGATCGTGTTGAGTTGATTCCTACTTTTGCCAAATCCGATCCTCTTATTCAGCATTTGGCAATCGATCTTAAAGCCAATTTAGATTCAAATAATTGCGATCGCCTTTACGCAGAATCCTTATTTAATCTGTTATCTACTCATCTACTCAGGCACTACGCCAGCAGTCAATTTATGCCTAAAGACCACAATGATGGTCTATCTACCTATAAGCTTAAATTGGCAAAAAACTATATTAATGACAACTTGGAGTACCCAATTAAATTAAACGATATTGCTAGTTTATTGGGTATTAGCCAGTTTTATTTTTCTCATTTATTTAAAAAATCTACTGGTATCGCTCCCTATAAATATGTTATTCAACAACGAGTGGCAAAAGCTAAGAATTTGATTAAAGATAGCAACCTGTCTTTAATAGAAATTGCTTATGAGTGTGGATTCAGTTCACAATCTCAAATGACACAGCATTTTCGTAAATATATTGGTATCACTCCCAAGGTTTATCAGATTAGGGTAGAGAAAAATAAGTGCCTCAATCAGTTAATTGGTGGTAATAAATTTAGTTGACATACAGACTTGTCTGTCCTAAATTAAAAGTATGAAGACATCAATTGATCGACCAACACCAAAAGAACGAATTCTTACAACTGTTAATCGCTTGTTTTACGAACAGGGCTATCTTGCCACAGGTATCAATCAGATAATTACGGAAGCCCAAGTAGCAAAAGCCAGCTTTTATCAGTACTTTCCTTCCAAAGAGGATTTAGTATTGGAGTATTTAACAACCTACAATACTAATTTTTTTAAAGAACTAAAACTGATAGAGCAACAGTTCGACGAACCGAAAGCAAGAATATTAGCTTTGTTTGATAGTTTAGCTGATTTTTCCTTGGCAGCAGAATGCAGAGGCTGTGCTGTAATGAATATCGCTGTAGAATTTTCCGATCCTCATAGCAAACCTCGTCAACTAATTATTCAATACAAACAAGAGCTAAAAACGTTTATCGAGCAATTGGTTTTGCAAAGTATGCCAGATAATAATTCTCCAAAATTAGCTCGGACTAAAGCAACAGCAGTCTATTTGCTGTATGAAGCAGCTCTAATAGAAAGTCGGGTTCATCAAGACATTTGGTCAGTGGAAACAAGTAAAGCTATCGTGAATCATTTACTGAGCTAATTTTTTTTACATAACAGCAGACAGAATGGTCTGTCTAAAATAAATATTTTCAATCATTTTAACGACAATAAATAAATGTAAATAAATTATGAGTGCTAAAAATTCTGAAAAACCAATCTCAGTCGATCTTTCATCTTCTGCATCATGTAAAGCTCTTAAAGCTCCTCCTCCATTGCTTTCGAGCCGACAGAGGGGCTGGGAAAACTTGCATTTGAATTATTATCGCTATGGCAATTGCGAAACTCCAGTTCATGTACTAGAACACCATGCTATTGGATTAATACTCGATCGCGGCAAAGTAGAACGCAGACTAGATGGAGAATATAAACTAGAAACTACTACCATTGGCTCTGTAGCAGTTATTCCCAGGCAAGTAGAACATTGGTCAGCTTGGAAAGGTGTTGGGCGGTTTATGATGCTTTCTATCCTACCAGAAGCGATCGCTAAACTAGACCCCAAA
>CAKZYI010000608.1 GCA_937884735.1 uncultured Pleurocapsa sp. | reverse complement strand
TTTTGTTGGGTGGGTGATAGAAGCTGCGGCTTGAAGAGGTAAAGGCTATTTTAAACTGTCTTGACTCTCAAGAACGAGATATTTTACGTCTACTTTATGGTTTGGACAACGGAGCAATTCAAACCCCAGCAGAGGTTGCTCGAATGTTTAATTTGAGTCGAGAAGAAATCAATCAAATTAAAAGGCGAGCTATGAAGAAGTTACGCCGTCAGCACGGCAATTCTGACTCTAGAGAATACCTTGTTTGAGGATAAAAAAGCACTAAAGAACAATTGAGAAGTAAAAATAGACCAGAGGAATTTTAATCGATGTTTTTTTCTACTTTAGACGAGATTCCAGCTAAAGTGATTCATCACAATTTTGAATACGATCGCCAGAACATTGCAGACATTAATAATATAATTGCTTTTTCTGGTAGCAAAGACAAAGCTGGCAAAACTACAGTTGCAGTCAATCTAGCGGTAATGCTGGCTCAAACTGGCTTAAGAATAGGCTTGCTAGACGCTGAGACAAATAGCGATCGCTCATCAGAGATTTTAGGAATTAAAGCTCAGAATCTTTCTGGTTCAAGAGATTTATCCCAGCCTGTTGACAATTTTGGTGTCAAGCTAGTTGCGATCGGTTCATCAATTGTGGAAGATCCCTTGGAAGATTGGTGTGATGAGTGGTGTGACTATTGGCTTAACCAAGAAATAAAACGAATTTTAGAAGAAGTTCAATGGGGCAATCTAGATTATTTGATTGTTAATTTACCTCCAGGTATGGGGGATATACTAATTGCTTTATCACACGCTCTTCCTTTTGACGGCGAGGTGAGGGTTGCTACTGACGAGCAAGATACTCACCCATCTAGCTACAAGACTTTGAAGATGTTTGAGCAATTAAAAGTGCCTATTCTTGGTTTCGTAGAAAATAAATGCAATATGCTTTCAGCCGATATACCTAAACGCAAGTATGAAATTCGAGATGGCGAACCATCAAATCAAAAAATAAGAGTACCTTTTCTGGGTTATGTTCCTCTAGAACCCACCAATTCTCAATATAAGAATCGTGGTTTGCCTATGGTTTTAGCCGAACCATCATCAATGTTTACTAGTGCTTTACAAATTATTGTTTGGGCAATTTCTTCTCAAATAACCATTTCTGGGCTTAAATCCTAAAATTTTGCTGCGCTCAACTAAACCTTTATGCAGACAAATATCCTCACGCAAGTAGTTCGGTGTCCCAACTGCGGTAATGCTGCCATTCGCCATTATTACAACTGTAGCAATGAATCAATCTCTGGATCTCGTATTAAAGAATTACTCGTCCATACAGAATGTCCGATCTGTGACTAGAAAAATGAAGATGCGATCTATTGATGGCAGCGTTGTTGAGGCTTATGCGCCGAGTACTCATCCAATTGACTTTCAAAGAAGATAGTTTTTGCTAAAAATTCACTATGAAAAAACAATGTTTAAGATCTTAAAACCAGTTAGTGATTACGCTCAAGAAACCTTTCAAGCTGCAAAATATATCGGTCAAGGGCTTGCGGTTACTTTCGATCATATGCAGCGTCGTCCTGTTACAGTTCAATATCCCTATGAAAAACTAATTCCCTCCGAACGCTATCGAGGTCGAATTCACTTTGAGTTTGATAAGTGTATCTCCTGTGAAGTCTGCGTTCGAGTTTGCCCAATTAATCTTCCCGTAGTGGATTGGGAATTCGATCGCCAGGTAAAAAAGAAAAAGCTCAAGCACTACAGTATTGACTTTGGTGTCTGTATTTTTTGTGGTAACTGCGTAGAGTATTGCCCGACCAATTGTTTATCTATGACCGAAGAATACGAACTAGCTTCCTATGACCGACACGAGTTGAACTACGATAGTGTCGCGATGGGAAGACTACCTTACAAAGTCTCTCAAGACCCGATGGTAACTCCCCTACGGGAATTTGCCTACTTACCCGAAGGCGTTATTGACCCCCATGACTTACAACCAGGAAGCCAGAGAGCGGGGCAGCGTCCTGAAGAAATTAAATTGTGAGAATACTCTCACGCTACATTTAAAAAACATTCATCTTCAAAGGTTTAGTTACAAGGGACAAACCTGAAGTTGTTAGGGCGTGTCATCAATTAGAAATAGTCTTTTTGGCTAAATAATGACTAAAGAGTAGGCAATCTTGATGAATCGGTAAAACAGTTTTACTTAATTAATTGGAGAATATGGTGCAAGTTCAACTACGATCTCACTCTTATCATCAACTTTCTGATCGGGAGGTTATTGAATGCTTTAGTAGCAATTTAGAAGCGGGCTTATCTCCAGAAGAAGTAGCCCTTCGCTATGAGAAATATGGCCCAAATGAACTACAGTTTAAGCCAGGTAAACCAGCCTGGCTCAGATTTCTGCTGCAATTTCATCAACCACTACTTTATATTCTGTTATTAGCAGGGGCGATCAAGGCAGTACTAGGTTCGTGGACAAATGCTACTGTTATCTGGGGCGTTACGGTAATTAATGCCGTTATCGGCTATGTGCAGGAAGCACAAGCAGAAGGAGCGATCGCTTCTCTGGCAAAATCCGTAACTACAGAAGTAAACGTGCTGCGAGAAAAACAAACTCTACGGATTCCCTCCCAGGATTTAGTCATAGGGGACATAGTTTTGTTGGCATCAGGGGATAAAGTTCCCGCAGATTTGAGACTACTAAAGGTGCGTAGTTTGCAGGTAGATGAATCGGCTTTGACAGGGGAATCGGTTCCCGTAAATAAATCGATTTCACTTCTAGCACCCGATACACCTCTAGCAGAAAGGATAAACATGGCTTATGCAGGGACTTTTGTTACCTTTGGTCAAGGAAGGGGTATAGTTGTCGCCACGGCAAATGATACGGAAGTCGGTCAAATCTCTCAATCGATGGAACAGAGAGTCAGTTTGACCACTCCACTCACCCGAAAGTTTGCCAAGTTTAGCCGTACTTTACTCTACGCAGTTTTGACCCTGGCAACCCTAACTTTTGCGATCGGTCTAGGACAGGGTGAATCTTGGCTGTATATGTTTGAAGCTACTGTTGCTTTAGCAGTTAGTGCTATTCCTGAAGGGCTGCCCGCTGTAGTTACCATTACCCTAGCAATTGGAGTCAACCGCATGGCGCGTCGTCATGCCATCATTCGTAAACTACCTGCCGTTGAAGCTTTAGGTAGTGCTACGGTTATTTGTTCTGATAAAACGGGAACATTGACAGAAAATCAAATGACCGTACAGAGTATTTATGTGGGAGATAAATATTATGCAGTCAGTGGTAGTGGCTATAGTCCCAAAGGAGAAATTAGTAAGGACGCGACCCCCGAATCGAATTCGAGCGGCGACCCCTCGGAGGTTTCCTCCGATTGGGAACGCGCCGTGATGGGGGCTTGTGTCGTCCGTCAGGCAATTGATGGTAAGCGTGGAAGTCCTCTTGAGTCTGGATTGCCTCCAAGTTTAGAGGAATGTTTGATAGCTGGAGTGCTTTGTAATGACTCGCAATTAAAACAAACAGGGGCTGATTGGTCTGTGGTGGGAGATCCTACAGAGGGAGCATTAATCGCAGCAGCAGCCAAAGCCAGTCTTAGTCAATCTGGTCTTGCTGCCTCACAACCGCGATTGGATTCTATTCCCTTTGAATCTCAATATCAATATATGGCAACTTTGCATGATGGATTAACTCCTGTTATTTACGTTAAGGGTTCTGTCGAGTCACTTATGAATCGTTGTTCTCAGATGATGAATCATCAGGGTAAGAAGATCGCTTTTGAACGCCCAGACATCGAGCAAGCAGTAGCAGTAATGGCACGAAAAGGGCTACGAGTATTAGCATTTGCTAAAAAAGAAATAAGTACCCATCAGCATGCAATAGACCACGATGACATCGCCACAGACTTAATTTTTCTGGGATTGCAGGGCATGATCGATCCACCTAGACCAGAAGCGATCGCCGCAGTTCATGCCTGTCAGACTGCGGGTATTAAAGTCAAAATGATTACTGGCGATCATATTACTACAGCTGAGGCGATCGCCCGCAAGATGGGCATTGACCAGACAAAACGAGCCTTAGCTTATGAGGGCAAACAGTTAGAGAAAATGGGCGATCGCGAACTCTCTCAGGCAGTTGAAGATGGTTCGGTATTTGCCAGGGTTGCCCCCGCGCAAAAACTGCGACTAGTCGAAGCACTCCAGTCTAAAGGAGAAATTGTGGCAATGACTGGGGATGGGGTCAATGATGCTCCTGCCCTCAAGCAAGCAGACATTGGGATTGCCATGGGAAAAGGAGGGACAGAAGTGGCACGGGAATCGGCTGATATGCTGCTGACAGATGATAACTTTGCTTCGATTGAAGCTGCGGTGGAAGAAGGACGCACAGTTTATCAGAACTTAAGAAAAGCGATCGCCTTTCTCTTACCCGTTAACGGTGGTGAATCGATGACTATCTTAATCAGTGCTTTGCTAGCCAGGGATCTACCGATCCTCTCTCTACAAGTACTTTGGCTGAATATGATTAACTCTATCACCATGACTGTTCCTCTAGCATTTGAACCCAAATCTCAGGGAATGATGCAACAGCCTCCGCTTAACCCCAATCAACCTTTGCTCAACCGCAAATTATTATGGCGAATCCTAGCAGTGTCACTGTTTAACTGGATTTTGATTTTTGGGATGTTTGAGTGGGCTGAATCGACTACAGGAGACATCGCAGTTGCTCGCACGATGGCAATTCAGTCTCTCGTTGCAGCTAGAATTATCTATCTTCTGAGCATCAGTCAATTAGGAACAAGTATGGCTAATTATCTACGTGGAAGAACAAGGGCGATAATCAAAGCACCAATCTTAATTATTGGTATTATTGCTGCTGCTGTCTTACAAATCGTATTTAGCCAGTTGGGTGTAATGAACACTCTATTTGCCACAGCACCACTAACTTTAAATCAATGGTTTATTTGCTTGTTGCCTATGCTACCCATGATACCAATGGCGATCGCAGCACATTTTATCGATCCTCCTTGAAAAGATTGTGATTTTGACTTTTGAATTATGGAAATTGCAGCTATAGCAATCCTATCTGAGTTGTGAAAAATATTAGTTTTAAATGTTATTCGTCATCAGTCTTTTGTTATTAGTTTGTTATTAGTTGTTTTCATAAATAATCCCAGACTGTTATATAAGAATACTCTCATGTTTCTTTCAAAAAACATTCATCAACAAGCATTTAATTGGATACAAGAGAAACATTGTGTTCTGCAATACACCTAAATAAAGACCAAATTAAAAGCCAATTATAAGTAGAAAAAATCAAATAAATCTAACTAAAGAAAGCAGTCCTGTGCGGATACAAAATAATTCTCAAAAAAAATCATGGCGTTCGATTTGGAAGATTAATAAAAAAAGAGTTGCTATCTATAGTTTTAGGCTCAATCAGTTTGACGATCGAAACATTAGCATAATCAATGAAAATTTATACTTTTAATGCGTCCCCGAATACTCGCGTAGAAATATTGTGGTCTTTAAGAGCAAAAAACAGAGACAAGATGTTTAAGCCGTTTATCGATCGCACTAGTCTCAGGGAAGTAGATTCTATTTTAAAATGCGATCTTGCTATCTATCCTCAAAAGGCTTTTGATCCAGAAACATTAGTTTTTGACGACTCAATATTTGTTGAATCCGAAACAGCAGCCAGGCACAACAACCCTTTGATTATCGATGCCACTAGCGACAGCGATCGCTTTTTAAATCTGACTCAAGCTCATATTTTACGCTGTGGGCTATATAAAAGTTTGCAACAACCATTTGAAACAGAATGTCCTTTCTGGAGTAATGGTAGAACAAGAAGTAAGTTGGATCTCCTAGATCTACTGTCCAAAGGAAAAAAGCCTACAGTGAGTTTTTGTGGCACTATATCTTCTGTCGGTAGACTATCCCAGCTAGTCAAAACTTCTCTACCAACCAACATTTCTAAATTGGTACTATCCCAAGGCAAATATTCTCGTATAACCGATATCAGAATTACAGAAGGGATGAGTCTACAGCTGAGGGAAATGGCACTCAAGATTCTTACTAGCGATCGACGGATTGATACCTTTTTTGAGATTACTAACCCTGCTCGAAGTTATTATTTGTCAGATGATTTGAATAAGCAATTTCTCGAAAACTTATTTGTCAGAAATATCAGCAAGTGTGACTATGTCCTATGCATTAGGGGAACAGGGAACTACTCTGGACGTTTATATATGGCTCTCAATGCGGGGCGCATTCCTGTAGTTTTGGATACTGATGTAGTTATTCCCCATGAGGAGAAGCTTTTTTTAGTGAAAGTGCCAGTTCAATCCCTCTCAAACATAGGTGATTTTATTGCAAACCATTTTGAGGAAACTACAGAGGCAGAGAGAATGGCAATGAAGACAAATACTCGCTATGTCTTCAATTATATAATCGCACCTGAAAAATATCTGCCCAGATTTTTAAACCATGTTGCTACTAAAAACCGATTAGAAGCTCAGAAAATTAGAAAAACAAACTTTGTCATTTTTTAACAAAAGCGATCGGCTAAACGAGTCTTATTCCCTAAATATTAGAGCTTATAAATAACCGCAAAGCAGATTGATGGCTTAAACCATATCTTTTTTGACACGCCTTTGTCCCACACATAATCTAGCACTTCGGATTTACGCTTTTACTACATTCGATAGCATACATTCAATCTCTAATTATGACATCTCTTCATTTCTCAGATCGAGTTGAGCTACCCATATATTATTTATCAGCCAAAAAGATAGTTAAATTTTTACTGACAATTATCTTTTTTTTAATTGTCTTGAATTTAATCGAGAGGATTTATATCTCTTGGTTTAATATCAATCATGAGTCGCAAATTGTCTCCTACTATTTTAACTTTGACCAAGAATTTAACTTGCCTTCTTTATATTCAGCTTTAGCTCTAGGATTCAGCAGCTATCTGCTATCAATTATTGCTGTGATAAAAAAAGGAACAAAATCTTCCTATGCGCGCTATTGGAAAACATTAGCCTTTATTTTTTTGTATTTAGGCATTGATGAAGCCTGTTCCATTCACGAGTTATTAAATCCTATTGTGAGAAAGGCTACAAATGCCCAAGGTTTTTTCTATTTCGCCTGGGTTATTCCTGCATTTTTTCTTTTGGCAATTTTTCTTTTAATATTTAGAAAATTCATTTTCCATTTGCCAATTCAAACCAGAACCTTATTTGTTCTGGCTGGATTTATTTATGTCGGTGGAGCTTTAGGAATGGAGCTGATTGGTGGTTATATTGCCGATAATTTGGGATACAATCGAATTTATGGAATAGTATCGAGCATTGAAGAAATATTAGAAATGCTGGGGATAGTAATTTTTATCTATGGATTGCTAACCTACATTCAATCTCAAATAAATGAACTGCACTTTTCTCTTTCTTTTCAAGCACCTATCAAAAAAATTAATCAGAGAACTAAAGTATCTTAATTTGCCGTACCTATCTGCGTGACTAATAAACTTCTTTGAGAATGTTAAACCTCGTCTACACAGAAAACCGTAGTTTCTCTATCACGGATGCCGAGCCAAACATCGCGCCCTCAACT
>CAKZYI010000607.1 GCA_937884735.1 uncultured Pleurocapsa sp. | reverse complement strand
TACGTGTATCTGAACTGATTCTGATGCGTTGAAACGAACGTACATAAGTGAAACTACCGAAGTTTGTTGTTTATTAATTTTAAGTTACATTTCGTGACTAAATAACATGTATGTAAAAAATTAATACTTTTTCTTAAACTTTTTATCTTAAACATACAATCCTATGAACCTTTCTCTTGCTTATTTAGGTCCCACAGGAACTAACTCAGAAACCGCTGCACTAACCTATTCAAAATGGTTGAAAAACAATCAACAGCAAAATTCGACTTTACATCCTTATCCAAGCATTGCCCTCGCTTTACAATCTATTGCTAAGGGTGTAATTACTCAAGCTGTCGTTCCCATTGAAAATTCTATTGAAGGAAGCGTAACCATTGTTTTGGATGCACTGTGGCAGACGGATAACTTACAGGTGCATCAAGAATTAACTATCCCAATTTCTCACGGGTTATTATCCTATGCAACTTCCTTGAAAGACATAAAAACAGTGTACTCCCATCCTCAAGCTTTGGCTCAATGCCAAAAATGGCTAGAGAATTTCTTACCCCAGGCACAGCTTATCCCCACTAAATCTACGACAGAAGGAATCAAATTGCTTAAAAACGATTTGAATGCAGCAGCGATTTCTGCTCCTCGAGCAGCATCGTTATATCAAGTCCCTCTACTAAAAACTGATATTAAAGATAGTCCAGACAACTGTACGCGCTTTTGGATTGTCAGTTGCGATGAAAGTAAAGTTGGCAGTCATCTCTCTCTTGCTTTTAGCTTGCCTGAAAATGCTCCTGGAGCTTTGATGAAAGCATTGGAAATATTCGCTCGCAGAGAAATTAATTTGAGCAAAATAGAATCTCGTCCTAGTAAGCGTTCTTTGGGTGAATATATCTTTTTTATTGATTTGGATGGAAATTTTCAAGATCCTCAAATTAAAGAGGCGTTGGCAGAGTTGGATCGCTGTACGGAAGTTTTAAAAATATTTGGTAACTACAACCTTCTAGATATCAATCCGAACCAAAATTAAATGAATCGTTCCCATAAGAACAGTACCAGATTATTAAATGCGATCGCTCACAACAACCTGCTAGAAGTTCGAGAATTAATTCGACAAGGAGCAGATGTAAATCAAGTTGATATGGCAAACGATCCTTTCACGCCATTAATGCTGGCAATTGATATGAATCTTACGGATATTGTCGAACTTTTAGTTAATGCTGGTGCAGATTTGTATAAATCAACATATGCAGAAGATAGTCCTCTGGGGTTGGCAGCAATAAAGGGCAATCTTGAAATTGTCAAACTATTACTTCAAGCAGGTGCAGATCCCGATTTTGGAGAATTAGATGCTCCCATCTATAATGCTATTACTGGAGAAAATCTCCATATATTTAAGACTCTAATCAACTCGAATGCTGATGTTTATGCTTGTTGTGAAAGTGGAACAACGGCTTTAATGATGGCAGCAATAACAGGCAATATGGAGATCGTCGAAATATTGTTAGAAGAAGGAGCAAATCCTGATGCTATTAACAAATATGGAGATATAGCTTTAGATAAGGCTGCTCATAACGGTCACCAAGAAGTGTTTGACTACTTGATACTACTAACTTCTGCTTCTGTTCTAGAAGGAAGAGAATATTTAGAAAAAGAACTTGCTATCGGCATTCTCCGTAAAAAAAGAAAAGCCCAGAAAGAAAAAAACAAGCTCATTAAAAGAACATCATAAAATCTTAGATCGCGCTTCTAAACAATTTTAGTAAAAATTTAAAAGGTAAAATCAATTACCAATTATCTGTTTTTAATCATCTAGAGCATCCTTCAACGCTGTTCTGGCTGCTAAATGATTGCGAGTAGAACTAAGAATCTCTTGTTCTCGCTGTAAGCGTTCTAAAGTGTCTTGCATCTCTAATAAAGTTTGTTGCTCAGATGCTACACCATAAAGATTACTAGCCACCCAAAAAGATAATTCTGTAGGAGAATTAGGCAAATCATCAGGAAGTTCAATTTTTTGGCTAGTCAACTTCGCCGAGAGATGAACCACGTCACGCAATAGCTCTTCTACCTCAGTAGCAATAGGGTTTAGATCTTCTGTAGCTGGCTTATCTTCAATCCATTCTACCAAACCAACTCGATAGGGTTTCTCGCGGACATATTCTATGACTCGAAATCTCTGCTTGCCAAAAGTAAGCATTTTCATGCGGTCATCTGGTAGTCTTTGAAAATGCAAAATTTCTGCGCAACATCCGTATTCTGCAATTTCTCCTGTGGCGGGATCGATTGAGAGTACTCCAAAACGGCGATCATTCTCCAGAATCGTATTCATCATGATTCTGTAGCGATATTCAAAAATATGGAGTGGTAATGGACGGCTAGGAAATAAAACTACTTCAGGAAGGGGAAATAAAGGTAATTCTCTAACTGCGATTGAAGAAGATGCCATCTAAACTTGCTTTAGCTATATTTGGTATTGTTGCTTATTTATTTACTTTAACGGATTTTCATACATAGCGTACTTGTTTAAAAAGCTTTGACTTTTAATATTAGCAAACTTATTCTAAACTGCTTTTTACTACAAATTTCTTCTCGACAAAATGACTTATTTGTCAAACTAGTATTAATTTTCAGTTACATTTTGACACATAACAAATTGTTAATACATTTCGTTTTTGGTGGAATTGAAACGATCGCATTCTCAATAAGAAAACATGGTTACCGAATAACAAGTGTTTGAGAAGCTAAAAATATTTTTGGCACTGTAGTCCCTGAAGGCACATGTATTATAGCCTATAAGTCAGTATTTACGTTGCTTTTTTGACACTGTTGCAATTTGTTTAACAATGTTAAACATGAATATTTTAAATATTTATACGTATAAAATAAAGTTTTGCTTATATTTAAGACATTATGAAAGCGGCTAAATCTTCTTATCTTAAAATTAGCATCGCATATCTGCGAGGTGTTTGTGAACTAAGAAGATCAATGATTCCCCCATTCTCCCAGTCTCCCCGTCTCCCAGTCTTAAGCGTCAGCCTTTACCATCCCATAAAGATGCAACGCCCTTATATTTATGCCTAAAAGTAACCCTCTAGAATCAAATCTAAAGGGCAAAAACAGTTACCTATTTAAAATACTTAGAGCTTAACTTCAATATCAACACCAGCAGGTAAATCCAACTTCATCAAAGCGTCGATGGTTTTAGAAGATGGTTTATAAATATCAATAATACGGCGGTGGGTACGAGTTTCAAAGTGTTCGCGAGAGTCTTTATCTACGTGAGGCGATCGCAAAACACAATAAATTCTTCGTTTTGTAGGTAAAGGAATGGGTCCAACCGCAGAAGCGTTAGTTCTATTTGCTGTATCTACAATTTTTTCACAGGAGGTATCAAGTAAACGTTGGTCAAAGGCTTTGAGGCGGATGCGTATTTTCTGTTGTTGAATCGTTGCCATGTTGTTTAGTTGTCGAGGTACGGGTAGTTGTTGAGGATTGTCTAAAAAAGACAATTGGTATTGCCAGTGCTTGGCTATTGTCTCATAAGAACTGCGGAAGCAGACTATATTTAGTCAAACTAAACTAATTTACATAGTCTTCTTCCGAGTTAGTTAAAGTGTTCGTCTTAATTTGGTTGTCCGAGGGACTACTTGATAATCTTAGAGACTACACCAGCACCAATAGTACGACCACCTTCACGAATCGCAAAGCGCATTCCTTGCTCAATTGCAATTGCGTTGATTAGTTCTACGTTCATTTTAATGCGATCGCCAGGCATTACCATTTCTACTGCGCTACCGTCATCAGCAGTGTAGTCAGTGATAGTACCAGTTACGTCAGTTGTACGAACATAGAACTGAGGGCGGTAGTTTTTGAAGAAAGGAGTATGACGACCACCTTCTTCTTTGGTTAGTACATATACTTCACCTTCAAATTCAGTGTGAGGGGTAATTGAACCAGGTTTAGCCAAAACCATACCACGTTCAATATCTTCTTTACCAATACCGCGGAGTAGCACACCAACGTTATCCCCAGCCATACCTTGATCCAAGGTTTTTTGGAACATTTCTACTCCAGTAACGGCTGCGCTGCGAGTGTCTCTGATTCCAATAATTTCGATGTTTTCGCCAACTTTTACTACACCACGTTCAATACGACCAGTAGCAACAGTTCCACGACCAGTAATAGAGAATACATCCTCTACTGCCATCAAGAAAGGCTTGTCAATTTCACGCTCAGGAGTGGGAATATAAGAATCAACTTGCTCCATTAGAGCATGAATTTTGTCAACCCAAGGATCGTCTCCTTTTTGGACACTTGGATTAGCGGCTAAAGCTTCCACTGCTTTTAGGGCAGAACCAGAAACAATAGGAATATCATCTCCAGGGAAATCATATTCGCTCAATAGTTCGCGAATTTCTAATTCAACCAATTCAAGTAACTCTTCATCATCTACTTGGTCTTCTTTATTCATGAAGACTACTAGGCTAGGAACACCAACTAGCTTCGCCAAAAGAATATGCTCGCGAGTTTGGGGCATAGGACCATCAGCAGCAGATACTACTAAAATACCTCCGTCCAATTGAGCCGCACCAGAATTCATGATTTTAACATAGTCAGCGTGTCCAGGACAGTCTACGTGAGCGTAGTGACGGTTATCAGTTTCGTATTCTACGTGAGCAGTGTTGATAGTGATACCACGTGCTTTCTCTTCAGGCGCAGCATCAATATCTTCGTAGTTTCTGGCTTTAGCTCCACCTACAGCAGACAAAGCTAGAGTGATTGCTGCTGTTAAAGTAGTTTTACCATGGTCTACGTGACCTACAGTACCGATGTTAGCGTGTTCTTTATTACGTTCAAACTTTGCGCGTGCCATTAATTAATTAATTCCTTTATTTAAATTAGTGTGATCCCTTTATTTCTAGCGATAATTGCCTCCGCTTCGCTGCGAGGAACATCGCTGTATTCGCTGAACTCCATAGAAAATATACCGCGTCCTTGGGTCTTAGAACGGATATCAGTAGCATAGCCAAACATTTTTGCCAAAGGAACTTGAGCATCTATTTTTGCTATGCCAGTGTCGGAGTTCATTCCTTCTATGTTGCCTCGACGAGAGTTTAAGTCTCCGATAACATCTCCTAAGAAATCTTCAGGAACTTCAACCTCAACTTTCATCATTGGCTCTAAAACTACAGGAGAAGCTAATTTGACTGCTTCTCTAATTGCCATAGAACCAGCAACTTTGAAAGCCATTTCGTTTGAGTCTACATCGTGGTATGAACCATCAACTAAGGTAACCTTGATATCTATCAAAGGATATCCTGACAAGATACCAGATTCGCAGGTTTGTTTCACCCCCTGTTCAATAGCTGGAATATATTCTTTAGGAATAGTACCACCAACTATTTTAGAAATAAACTCAAAACCAGTGCCAGCCTCAGCAGGTTCAACTTCCAATACAGCATGACCATATTGACCTTTGCCACCGCTTTGCTTGATATATTTACCTTCTGCCTTACTATTTTTGCGGATTGTCTCTCGATAGGCTACCTGAGGTTTTCCTACCGTAGCCTCCACGTTGAACTCTCTGAGCATTCTATCTACTAGAATCTCTAGGTGAAGCTCTCCCATACCTGCAATTACAGTTTGATTGGTTTCAGGATTGGTACTAACTTTAAACGTAGGGTCTTCATCGCTAAGAGCTTGTAAAGCTTTAGCGAGTTTTTCAACATCGCTTTTGGTTTGAGGCTCAACTGCTACAGAGATTACTGGCTCTGGAACATATAAAGACTCTAAAATAATGGGTTTTTTATCATCGCATAGAGTATCTCCAGTAGTTGCTACCTTCAAACCAACTATTGCTCCCAAATCACCCGCCCTAAGCTCATCCACCTCAATGCGATCGTTGGACTTTAAGACTACCAAACGAGAAATTCGCTCTTTCTTTTGTTTGGTAGAGTTATATACATAACTACCCTTTGCCAAAACTCCAGAATAAACTCTAACAAAGGTTAAACGACCAAACTTATCCGTGGCAATCTTAAACGCCAATGCCGAGAAAGGTTCTTCATCGCTAGAATGGCGAGCTGCTTCCTCTCCATTCGGTAACTCTCCCGTAATTGCAGGAACTTCTGTTGGAGCAGGTAAGTAATCAACTACAGCATCTAATAAAACTTGAACTCCTTTGTTTTTGAATGCCGAACCGCAAAGCATAGGCATAATTGAGCCATCAATAGTACCTTGGCGAATAGCAGCTTTGATTTCTGCTTCGCTAAACTCCTCTTCCATCAAGAATTTTTCTAGGAGTGCTTCGTCTGTTTCAGCTACAGACTCAATTAATTTGGCTCTATATTCTTGAGCCTGTGCTTGAAGTTCTTCAGGAATATCAGTTTCTTCTATATCTTTTCCCAAATCATCTTTATATATGACCGCTTTCATCCTGACAAGGTCTACAATACCTTCGAATTCTCCTTCGCTGCCAATGGGTATTTGAATCGGTACTGCGTTTGCTTGAAGACGTTCTCTGATTTGCTCGTGAACCTTAAAGAAGTTTGCTCCTGTACGATCCATTTTATTCACAAATGCCACTCTAGGAACGTTATATCTATTGGCTTGTCTCCAAACAGTCTCAGACTGAGGTTGAACACCACCTACAGAGCAAAAAACTGCAATTACCCCATCAAGCACACGCATAGAACGTTCAACCTCAATAGTGAAGTCTACGTGACCTGGGGTGTCGATGATATTGACTTTGTGATCTTTCCAACTGGTGGTGATAGCAGCAGCAGTGATAGTAATTCCTCTTTCCTGCTCCTGTTGCATCCAGTCCATAGTAGCTGCGCCATCATGAACTTCGCCCATTTTATAGGCAATGCCAGTATAGAAAAGGATACGATCGGTTGTTGTTGTTTTGCCCGCGTCTATATGAGCAGCGATACCGATATTTCGTACTCGCTCAAGCGGGATGGTACGTGACACAAATACCTCCTTGCACTTTGCAGGATGAAATTGCCAAATGTTTACTTTTTTTAACGCCGCTTATAATTCTATACTTTTATTTAATTTTTTTAACTTTATTTAAAGTATTTGAGTAGAAAGACGGTTTTCCATAGTAAGCAGAAAACTACAGAAATGTTTAAATTGCTTCAGTCTAAAAACAAGTGAAGTCAATCACCCTATTCGAGTCTTAATCTACAAAGGGTTTAGTCTCACAGATTGATGAGTAAGTGAAGCAATTTAAATTAGTTTTTAGTAGCGATAGTGAGCAAAAGCTTTGTTTGCTTCAGCCATACGATGAGTTTCTTCTCTTTTCTTCATGGCTCCTCCAGTTTCATTGGCAGCGTCCATGATTTCACTAGCCAACTTCCCTGACATGGTGCGTCCGCCTCGAGATCGAGCGAACTGAATTATCCAGCGTATAGCCAAAGTTGTTCCTCTACCCTGTCTTACCTCCTTCGGAACTTGATAGGTAGCTCCACCTACTCGGCGTGCTTTGACTTCTACTAGAGGAGTAAGGTTTTTGATTGCTTGCTCAAAAACTTCAATTGGCTCATTTCCTGTTCTTTCGCCAATGATATTCATCGCATCATAAATTATGCGAGCAGCCAAATATTGTTTTCC
>CAKZYI010000606.1 GCA_937884735.1 uncultured Pleurocapsa sp. | reverse complement strand
TAACTTTATTAGACTGACTTTGGCCTCTGGAGAAACTGTTCAATGTTCTCGTGAGGAGAATAGCGATCTGTTTTGGGCAACGGTTGGGTGAATGGGACTAACTGGAATTATTACTGAGGTGTCTTTTTCATTGCAGCAGATTGAGACTGCACATATTAAAAGCCGCAATATTAAAGCAAAAAACTTAGCAGAGACATTTGCTTTATTTGATGAATTCGAACCGCAATATCAATATTCTGTAGCTTGGATTGACTGTCTTGCTTCAAAAGACTCTTTGGGTCGAAGTATTTTGATGCTGGGCAACCATGCCCGAATAAGTGACCTTTCTGTAGAGCTACAAGAAAAGTCATTACAGCTAAAGCCTAAAAGCAAATTAAACATTCCTTTTGACTTTCCTGCAGCACTGCTCAACCGTCACACTATGGGGGTTTTTAACCAGCTTTACTATGGCAAGCAGTTTAACCCTGATGTTAAATCGATCGCTGATTATGATTCTTTCTTTTATCCCCTAGACTCTATTGGCAACTGGAACAAAATGTATGGCAAAAGAGGATTTATTCAATATCAGTGCGTATTCCCGACTGATGTCAGTCAAGAAGCTTTAACTAAAGTCCTGCAAATGTGCAGCCAGCAGGGGTGGGGTTCTTTCTTAGCCGTACTTAAGCGTTTTGGCTCTCAGTCGGGATGGCTGTCTTTCCCCATGCCTGGCTATACCTTGACTCTGGACATGGCAGTTAAGCCTGGACTGTGGGAATTTCTTAATTTATTGGATGAAGTTGTAGTTCACTATGGCGGACGGGTTTATTTAGCCAAGGATGCTCGCTTAAGTACGGATTCTTTCCGCAAAATGTATCCCAAATTGCCTCAATGGTTGGAAGTAAAGTCGCGCATCGATCCTGATAATTGCTTTTCTTCGGCACTGTCTCAACGTCTGCAAATGGAATCTATTCGAGAAGGAGTTTTGGTATGAAAGGAGAATCTGTATTGTTGATTGGGGCAACCTCTAGTATTTCTAGAGCTTTGGCTCATCAGATGGCTCAAGAAGGTACTGCATTGCATTTAGTAGCGCGCGATCGCACTGAAGTCGAACGCATTGCCCAGGATATTGCTATCCGCTATCAGTCTCCTGTTTCTTGGGATACTATGGATGCTTTTGATTATGAGGCTCATCAAGAGTTAGTCCCCAAAGCGATCGCTAATTTAGGACATTTGGATGGGGTAGTTGTTTCCCTAGGGGAATTGGGAGATCAAGAACAGGCTCAAACAGATTTTAATTTAGCTCAACGCATCATTCACTCCAACTATACGGGAGTTGCATCCATGCTAACTCATGTGGCTAATTACCTAGAGGAGCAAAAACAAGGCTTTATTGTTGGTATTTCTTCGGTTGCTAGCGATCGCGGTCGTCCTAGTAACTATGTATATGGTTCGGCAAAGGGTGCGTTGACTCTATTTTTACAAGGGATGCGGAGTCGTCTGGCTAAGTCTAATGTGCATGTTATGACTGTCAAACCAGGCTTTGTCGATACTAAAATGACTTTTGGTAAATCGGGGATGTTTTTGGTTGCTAGTCCTCAGCAGATAGCCCAAGCTATTTCTCAAGCTTTATCTAAGAAGAAAAATGTTATTTATGCTCCTTGGTTTTGGCTGGGAATTATGTTTATTATTCGCTCGATTCCAGAATCTATTTTTAAAAAGTTGAAGCTTTAAAAGAAGGTATTAGGATCGCTATATAAAAGTAGCAAGTAATAATTGATTGACTTGGATACAGTATTTTATGGTTATTTTATTTAAGCCTAAATTCACTAGTTTTATTGTTTTAGTTTTAATTGTAGCTTTGGCAAAATATTATGAATTTTAAGAGAACAAGTTCTATATTCTTTTGTTTAGCTGACCTTTTATCGGCTAAAACAATAATTTTATCTAGCTTTATTGCTGTTTATTTAGCTTTGTTTATTCGCTTTTTCTCATCAGCAATTTTCAAAGGTAGCTTAAATAAATGGGCTTTTACCGATTGGCTGACCAATTACAGTGCTGGTTTTGTCCGAAGAGGTTTGAGCGGCAGCTTTTTGCTGTTTATGGCGCAAAATTTTAATTTAGATGCTTATCTTACGGTCACTATATTTGTTTACGCATCATATCTAGCCGTATCTATTTTTTATCTCTATAAGATTGCTAAACTACGTCAAAACATCAATATTGTAAGTTTAATAACCTTACTTTTTTTGCCTTCTTTATTGTTCTTCCCCTTAAACGATCTTGGTGCTTTGGGAAGAAAAGAAATATTATTTTTATTTCCTTTGCTGCTAAATCTTACTTTTTTTAATTTAGAGTTTAACAAATTAAAAATCAACAATAAAGATTATTCGCTTTTAAAAGATCAGGATAAAGCTAATTTGGCATTAAAACAATATTGCACAAAGGTTTTTATTTGGTTTAATTTGCTATGTATTCCTATCACATTGATTCACGAATCTATTGTCTTTTTATCATTGCCACTCAACATAATAATTACTATTAGTTTTGTTTCTTTGAGGCTTTCTTTAAGACAATCAATTGTCAGTTCTTTGGCTGTTTATATGCCAACTATTATTGCAATTATGGCGGGATTTGTTTGGAAAGGAGATGCGGCTGTTGCCCTACATATTTGTGAATCTTGGCAAAATCTCAACATACTAGAGTGTGGGAAAAAAGTTCCAGGTGCATTAGATGCAATTGGCTGGTCTTTACGCGATGGCATATCTTTGTCTTGGAGTATTGTTAAAGCAGAAAGAGGAAAAGTATTTACTCAATGGCTATTAATATTTATTTCAAATTTAGTCTTTTTACTATTTGCCTCTTCAAATATAATATCGAATTTATTAGATAAATCAAAACCTGATGGCGATCGCCGATTAACTTCTAGTACAAAGAAAAAGCTTTACGCCAGCTTTAGTTTCAAATACGTTATTATTCCCATGATTGTATCTGCTCCACTTTACATGATTGGATGGGACTGGGGAAGATGGTTTTTTCTGGTGGCAATTAGCTATTCATTTTGTAGTCTAACTCCTAATTTAATTTATCTGGAACTAGCTAATCAAAATTTATTAAAAAAATTTGATTTATTAAACTGGCTTTTGGAACAATTTTGTCTTGTATATTCAAAAATACTCAGCAGTGTTTTTTATATAATCAAAAAACACTATTGGTTATACATAATTGCTCTAACCTACATGCTTTCCCTAGTGACATTACCACACTGCTGTCTTGCTAGTTCAGTGTTTCATCAAGGCTTGCTCAACAGAATAATTTCCTTGTTTTAAATGATGAATAAATCTCCTGAAAAAGTAAAGTCTTCTACCATTGCGGTATTTGACTTTGACAATACCTTAACCCAACAAGATTCTTTAATACCATTTCTAAAAAGTATTTCTAGCCAGCCGAGTTTTTGGTGGGGAATTGGGATAAAAAGCCCTTTAATAATAGGATATCTACTAAAAATAATTCCTAACTGGCAAGCAAAAGAAGCAGTATTGAGCTACTTCTTATCAGGAAAAACAGTCCATCAGCTAGACCAATCAGCCCAAAACTTTGCAATCGAAACTATACCCACCTTACTGCATCCCAAAGCTGTAGATCGTTTAAAATGGCATCAAAATCAGGGTCACTATACTGTCTTGTTGAGTGCATCTCCAGAGGTTTATTTAACACCCTGGGGTAAGACGATGGGTATAGACCGAGTAATTGGTACTAGACTAGAAAATAAGTCAGGAATTTTGACAGGACACATAGAAGGAAAAAACTGTTATGGACAAGAAAAAGTTACCCGACTAAGACAAGAATTGGGAGATCTCGACCGATATTGCATCTATGGATATGGGGCTAGCAAAGGCGATCGCGAATTACTCAGCGTAGCAGCTCGTGCCTACTATCGTAAATTTGATGACACCACAGAAGCAGAGCCACAAAAAAATCAACCCAACTGGGAAAAAGGATTAATCTTATCTGCGATCGCCGCAGCAGTACTTTATTTGGGGGCGGTGATTTGGAGTGGGGCAGAAAAGTTTTGGACAGCCCTGAATTTATTACCCCCCTGGCTGCTTCCTGTAATGCTTGCAGTGGTTTTTTTTAGCTATTGTCTGCGCTTTACTCGTTGGCATTGGTATCTCAACCACATGGGATATTCTGTACCTTGGCAAAGCAACTTACAAATTTTTCTTGCTAGTTTTGCTCTAACTGCCTCTCCTGGGAAAGCGGGTGAATCAATAAAGTCTCTGCTATTAAAGCGCAGACATGATGTCCCCATGTCACCAACTCTAGCAGGTTTATTTTGCGAGCGTTTTACTGATGCTTTATCCGTAGTTTTACTAGCTTGCTTAGGCTTAGTGTCTATTATGCAGGAAATTCAAGGCTACTGGGCAATCTTAATTCTGGCAGGATTTCAAATATCTTTTATATTGTTATTACAACAACCCAAGCTACTAAGAAAATATTTATTAAAGCCTTTAAGCCGTATCTCAAAACTACAGAAAATAACTAATAAATTGGATAGCCTCATTAATAGTGCCAGCGTATTACTCAAGCCAAAATTGCTATTGGGAAGTACCTTTATCGCTCTGATTGCCTGGGGATTAGAAGGGGTGGCACTATATTACATTTTCCAATATTTAGGGGTGGAAAGCATCACCCTTTATCAAGCTGTTTTAATTCATACAGCTTCGGGTTTAATTGGTGCATTATCCATGTTACCTGGTGGCATTGGTGGGATGGAAGCAGCATCTATTAGTCTGTCTATTTTCTATGGTGCAACCCAAACCCAAGCGGTAGCTGCTACATTTTTGATCCGTTTATTGACCCTGTGGTTTGCGATCGCAGTAGGAATTATCGCTATGGTTTCAATCCGCACTAAAGCTAGTCAATTATATCGTTAGGACAGAAATTAGGATAGTTCCAAATACCAAAAACTGCGTCTGTTGTAATTACCAGACGCAGTTTTTAATTAGATTATCAATCAGAAGAATTAGATAACACTACCCATCAATATTGTATCTTCAGATTCAGAGATAAGAGGGTCAAAAGCGATCATAGATTCGATATTATGACTATGACTTCCATGGTCGTGATTGTGATCGTGGTTGTGGTCATGAACTGGATTTTGGGAGCCTACATTAATAGTAACAGTAGCAGTATTTGACCAAGCACCTTCATTATCTTGAACTCTGTAAGTAAAGACATCAACTCCAGAGAAACCTTCTGGGGTGGAGTATTCGGCACGACCAAAATAATTGATGCTGCGATTTCTAGCGTCCAACTCAGCTTGAGTATCGAGAATTTCTACACTACCGTGAGTTGGCTCTGTCAAAATCTCTACCATTAGAGGATTGAGACTTCCATCAGAATCATAATCATTATCTAAGATGCGGATAAAGTTAATGCTATCTTCAAGTACGATTACATCATTATCTGTTGCTACAGGAGCAATATTAAGGTCTATAACTTCAATAGGAGCAGTAGAGTCAACTAATTCACCATAGCTTGGTAAAAGAATTTCATCAGAATTGCTAGTAACATCGACAATACCATCATTGAATTGATAATAACGCTCCAATCCTGGTGTTAAGCCATCAATTTCAGTACCTAAGTTATCCGCAATTTCAGATTCAGTGCGGGCAACAGACCAAATTCTCAACTCATCTAGTTCTCCATCAAGTCCTCCAGAAACAACTCCAGAGCCAATCTCGCCGATATTAAATTCTCCATTCCAGATAGTTGTAGAGGTAGAGTTTAATACTCCGTCTAGATAGATTTTGGCGACACCATTTTCTCTAGTGAAAGCATAATGTTGCCATTCGCCTGTTGAAGATGACTCGGTAGCAATTACAGGATCGTTGCCATGTCCACCAGGACTATAAATTCTAGCCTTGTTAGCATAGAAGTTAATGTCGTTATTGTTGCCAGAGACAATACCATCCCTATTATTAATAACTGTGCCTTCGCTAAACTTGACCCAAGCTTCAATTGTAAAATCTTCTGATAGACTCAAGTCTTCAATATCGATACCATTACTCCCATCAAGTGCAAGAGCCTGATTTTGTGTAGAAGTAACTGATTCAGGAGTAATAGTCAGATTTACCATAGCTGTATCTTCTCCGCCATTACCATCACTAATGCGGTAGTGAATCCAGTCTTCACCGTGATAACCAGAATTAGGCGTATAAGTCAGAGTGCGATCGCTATTTATTTCTACTGTTCCATTATTAGCCGTTGCTTCTATGATTAGTAATATATTGCTATCCGCATCACTATCGTTAGCTAGCACATCCACGATTACAGATTGATTTTCGGTTGTAACACTATTGTCATTGATGGCGACAGGAGCAATATTAGTATTTTCAGCCTCAACAGTAATTGTCATCGTAGCGGGATTAGACCACTCTCCTTGATCGTCTTGAACTCGATAAGTAAAGCTATCTGTGCCAGTAAAACTAGCATCCGCCGTATATTCGGCATGACCAAAGTGGTGCATACCTAAACCTCTGGCATCTAATTCAGCTTGAGTATCGATCATTTCTAATGTGCCATGACTAGGTGCAGTCAGTATTTCTACCGCTTGATGATTAATACTTCCATCTAGGTCATAATCGTTATCTAAAATATGTAGATGGTTGGTGCTACCTTGAGTAACTGTGGCAAAGTCATCGACGGCAACAGGGGCTAAATTACCTCCTGACTGGATTGGAGCAGTAGATTCAACTAATTGAGCCGAATTAGGAATAGGGACTTCATCAGAGTACCCTGTAACATCAAGAATTCCACCATCAAATTGATAGTAACGTTCTAGTCCTAATAATGAACTGTTGATGGTAGTTGTTCTACCAGAATTAATTTCAGATTGGCTACGAGCAACAGACCAAATTCTTAATTCGTCCATTTCTCCATTGAGTCCACCAAAGGGAACTCCAGAGGCAATTTCATCAATAATAAACGTTTCTGACCAGTCACTAGCTACTGCTATATCTAGCTCGCCATTGACGTAAATCTTCATTTCTCCGCTTTCGCGGACAACAGCATAATGAGTCCAGACATTTTTCTGACTTTGGTGATTTGCAATTACTACGTCCCCACCGTTTGAGCTGTAAAGCCGAATTTTGCCTTGGTAAAAATTAATATCATTACCATTGCCATAAGTACCAGAACCAAGAATTGCATCTACATGATTAATGGATGAATTATCATCAAATTTAATCCAGGCTTCAATTGTAAAATCATTACTGTCTTGACCGACGACCAAGTTAGGAACAGATATCCCAGCATTTCCATCGAGAGATATGGCACTTTGAATTACAGCACCGCGAGTATAGACTGGACGAAGAATGGTATCGGTTTCTGGAACAACAAAATCACGAATATGATTGGTGTTTGAAATATCATCATCCCAATGAGAAAAATCATATTCTACGCCATTTAAAATATAGCTTTCTTCAGCTTCTACAGTATGGTGAAAGTTAATTATAGTATCGTAAGTATGGTCTCCTTGATGGGACAAACCATCGAGTACGAATGTATAGTTAGCCGATATTGGTGCATCAAAAGTGATATCAACTTTGTCAGGTCTAACAACCACTGATTCAGTAGTGCTGATACCATCACTATCAGTGGCTGTGAGAAAAATTTCATATCCTGTATCAGAACTGTAGTGATGACCATCTTGCTTGATATAAAAGTCTATACTACCTGTATCGTTAGGACCGCCCGATAGTACTGGGTGATTGTGTTCATTATGTAGAAAGCCAGCAGACCAAACTACATCATCTCCTGATAAAGAACCATCTTCTGCATCGCTGGCGAAACCAGTAAAAGTCAGAGTTTCACCTGCACGAAATAAAGAATTTTCAGCGGGAGAGGTAATTGTAACTTCTGGTCTTTGACCGACAATAATTTTTTGTGAGTCAAAAACTGTCGCAGCACCATTTTCATCGGTTACAACTAATTCAACAGTATATTCTCCTTTTTCATTGTACTGATAAGTAGGATTCGCTTCGGTGGAAGTTGCAGTATCTCCAACTCCATCTCCATCAAAATCAATACCATCACCAAAAGACCATCGATAACTTAGAGCATCGCCATCAGGATCGATTACATCAGCCTCAAAAGTTACCAGATGAGGTGTATCAGAGCTCTCTTGCTCCTCGGGACTAATTACAATTCCTGCTCCTGTGGGGGCAGCATTATTAGCACTCCAGTCAAGACGATTTACTGCTCCTTGAAAAGTAAAGGTGTTGCCAGTTTGAAAAGTCGTAATGTAATACAGCGATCCATCAGGGGCTTCTTCAAATGATAATACCTGACCAGTAGCGTTTTTAAAGAAATGATCTTCGATCAAAACAGGGCGATCTCCAGAATAGTCGATTTCCAAGTAGCGAATCCAGTTGCGAACCCAGTCGCCATAAAAATATGCTCCTCGATATTCTTCGGGAAAATCTTCGCCACGATAGACTACTCCACCACTGACCGATGCGCCATTAGCACCAAAAGCTGGAACTGTTCCTTGACCAGGACCATTTAGATGAGGATAACTATGAATTGGATTACCTGGATCATCTATAGGATCGAAAAATCCTTCATAAGCTGGCCAACCGTGGTCTGCACCAGGGGCAGCAATATGAATATCTTCTTGAGATGTGTTGTTGTTATTACCCCCAACTTCACCAATAAACAAACTATTTGATTCTTGATCGTAAGATGCCCTGAAGGGATTGCGTAAACCATAAGAGTAAATAGTTTGTATGAT
>CAKZYI010000605.1 GCA_937884735.1 uncultured Pleurocapsa sp. | reverse complement strand
AATACTATTCCACAAATTACTCGTACTTTTCGTCAGATTTTAAATCTTGACGACCCTAATATTCCTGAAGCTACGGACTTGCGTCTGTTTAGCAAGGCGGGAAGCGATGACGAAATCGAGGCACTAGAAGAAGCTAGGTTAGCGGTGGAACAAATTGTAATTCCCCAAGGACAACCTGTAGAATTGCTACCACGTTCGGCAAAAGTCAGGAAAATGCAGCACGAATTGATAGAACACTATCGTTTGCAGTCTGATAGTTTCGGAGACGAGCCTAATCGCCGTTTAAGAATTTATCCTGCTTGATTTAATTATTGTCATTGGAAAAATTAGCGATCGCATTTATGGATTTTAATAAAGCGATCGCTTTTTAATAAATACTTTTAATTAGTGTTTTTATGGTGTGAAAGGGACTAATTCGTAGCCAATATTGTTATTAGTCGACCTAATTTCGACTAGCTGAATATTGCTAAGGCGATCGCCTGAAGGAGAAAATCTGACTTGTTCGTTTGCTCCTGCTGCTGCAAAGTTATTCTTTGTCAAAGATTCTTGGATGCTGGCTCTAGTAACTTGGGGGCTATTGGCTATGGCAGCAATTATGGCTTGAGTCGCATCATAAGCCATCGCTGTGCGCCAGCTAACTTCTGCCCCCCAAAGCTGATTGGATGTTTGAGCAAAATCGCTTTTCGGGTTGCTATTGATATGCCAAGGTATTTCTAGCACCATTCCTTGGGCAGCTTCTCCACCAATTTGCAGAGTCTTGGACGTGTAAATATCATCTCCACCCAACAAACTGAGACGTTTGCGGTTGACATGAATCACTTGCTAAGCCTTATCTAGTTTTTTGGGATTAGTAGACAACATCAATGCCTGGGCATCTGCTTCGAGAGCTTGTTGGAAGGAATCAGTTGCATTAAAGTTGGGATCTGCTAAATCAAAAATATTTGTTACTCTCCCCCCTGCTAAAGAAACTGCCGATTTAAACTCCAACTTAAGAGACTCGCTATGTTCGCTCTCGGAATTGTAAAAAATCGCTACTTTCTGCTGCTGATTTTCTTCAATCATGTATTGTGCTAAAGCTCTTGCAGCGATGAAGTCATTAGATACAGTACGAAAGATATAAGGATTTAGATTGGATAGTTTTACGGAGCTACTGATAGGTGAAATAGCTACCAAATTATTAGCCTGATATATTTTAGCAGTGGCAATGGTAACGTCACTAGTATAATGACCTACGACCCCCATAATTTGGGGATTTAGACCGAGAGCTTGAGCAACTTCTTGGGCTAATTCTGGTTTATTTTCATCGTTAATAATTTGTACCTTTAGAGGAACATTATTAATTCCTCCTTGTTGGTTGATCTGATCTTGAGCTTGGGCAACGCCCCTTAAAACTTCAAGAGCAGAGTTAACATTAGTGCCAATCGGCATCGGCACGGCAATAGTATGAGATTTGCCATTACCAATCAGGGCATTATTGAAATATATTAATGCTTCTGGATCGTTAGCCTTTTTTTTGAGAGAAGCAGAGAATAAAGATGCTGCTTTTTGGTAATTATTTTGAGCAAAAGCTGCTGCTGCCATTTCTTTTTCGGGGTTGGCTAACTGAGAAATTAAGATCTTTTCTCCTTGGCTAAACTTTTGACTTAGTTTGCTATTTGATTCTGCAACACTATTGT